>NZ_ALJG01000219.1 GCF_000286315.1 Paenisporosarcina sp. TG20
CGCCGCATTGCGCTACAATCAACCGATACCTGTCTAAAATTTACGGATTATTAATATAATTTCAATTAAATGTTCGTGTTTATTACCTAATTGAGGAGTTATGAAATTGACTCAATTGTAATCTCAAACCTTGTTTTTAATCGTAACAAACTGGAAAAAAAGATGCCAATATAAACAATATAAGTGGCCGTATTTGAATTATCATGTGACGTTTGCTTAAAATGGAAGAATGGAGGGATATTACTATGAAAAATAAATTTCGAATAGAGCATGACTCAATTGGAGAGATTCAAGTACCCGAAGATAAAATGTGGGGTGCACAAACACAACGCAGTAAAGAGAATTTTATGATTGGTACAGAAAAGATGCCTATTGAGTTAATTTATGCTTTTGCGGTATTAAAGAAAGCGACAGCAAAAGTAAATTATGATTTAGGAAATTTAAGTGAGGACAAAATGCAGGCGATTTCTCTGGCGGCTACAGAAATTCAGGAAGGGAAATGGGATGAACATTTTCCGTTAGTCGTATGGCAAACTGGTAGTGGTACACAATCCAATATGAATATAAATGAAGTCATTGCTTATCGGGGAAATCAATTGCTGAAGGATAAAGGGAGCAAAGAATCACTGCATCCAAATGACGATGTGAATAAATCTCAAAGTTCAAATGATACTTTTCCAACAGCAATGCATATTGCGGCAGTGGAAGTGGTACAGGCACAATTACTACCAGAGCTCGAACGTTTACGAAAAACGTTTAGCAATCAAGAAGATGAGTTTAAAGATATTATTAAAATAGGTCGAACCCATTTGCAAGATGCTACACCTCTTACACTTGGACAAGAAATTAGTGGCTGGAACCACATGGTGGTTAAAAGTGAAGAGATGATTCGAGAAAGTCTTATTCACGTAGCTGAACTAGCTATTGGGGGAACAGCTGTTGGAACTGGAATTAATGCACATGCGGAATTTGGTGAAAGGGTAGCAACTGAAGTGAGTAAGGATACTGGCTATAGTTTTGTTTCTTCGCCAAATAAATTTCATGCATTAACAAGCCATGATCAGTTGGTATATACGCATGGAGCATTAAAAGCTTTAGCTGCTAATGTAATGAAGATTGCAAATGACGTTCGCTGGTTAGCGAGTGGACCTAGAAGTGGAATTGGGGAAATCACGATACCTGCTAATGAACCAGGAAGTTCAATTATGCCTGGAAAGGTAAACCCAACACAAAGCGAAGCAATAACAATGGTTGCCACTCAAGTCATGGGAAATGATGCAACGATTGGTTTTGCAGCAAGCCAGGGGAACTTTGAACTAAACGTCTTTAAACCAGTTATCATTTACAATTTTATTCAATCAGTACGGTTGCTAAGTGATAGTATCCGAAGCTTCCATGATAATTGTGTTGTGGGAATTCAACCGAATGTAGAACAACTTGCACATCACGTTAGTAATTCGTTAATGTTGGTAACTGCATTAAATCCACATATAGGTTATGAGAATGCAGCGAAAATTGCCAAACAAGCGCATGAACAAGGAACCACATTAAAAGAATCAGCACTTCAAAGTGGGTTATTAACAGAAGAAGAGTTTGATCTGATTGTGGACCCTTCTAAAATGGTTAGATAAACACTGAGGGCCGGATACTATGATTAACAGCCCAATAGACACCCTATATAAAAGACAGCCGTTTTGAGTGACAAAGTTACTTCAATCGGCTGTCTTTTATTTTAAAGATTATGCTATAGCAGGTAGGCATCCAAAAGTGACCTGAAATCTCATAATACACCTGGAAGTTTATCTATTTCTTCGGAAACAACAAATGCGAGGTCATCGTTACCGAACAGTTGGAGTATTTCAATGAGTGTATTTGACTCAATATCTAAATCTAGCGGTTCATTGTTTTCAATAATTAATTTCATTGCTTCATTCGGTCCTTGAGCAGGATAAGCTTTTTGATAAAGTAACAGTGGATCGATTTCATGATTTTGACACCACTGTACAAATAGTTGAATCATGACCTGTTCATCTTCTTGATATTTTTGAATTATGTATTCTGTTATGCTTTTTTGATCCATAGTCACAAACTCCTTTTATTTTGTTATTGAGAAAAAGAAAGGCGATTTTCACTTTTCTTAAAAGATAAGAAACCACCATGGATTAGGACCCCAATAAAACAACCTTTCTTGACATATCCCACAGGGAGAAAGGACTTTGAATTTAGATTTCTCGTCGTCGCGGACTACACAAATTGAGTGTGTCACCTTCTTATTCAATTTATGAGCTTCTAAGATAGCCCCTGTTTCCATACATACTACAGTTGAATCATTTATAACATCGGGACCTACACTGGTATGTATAGACCCATCTTCTAAAGCAATCGCCGCAGCTCCACCCCAACCAACGGGATATCTCTTTTATATAAGTTCAATAACTGATTCGTATAATTCTTGTTCGATTTTCAATCAAATTCCTCCAATAGTCTAAACGAAATTTATTTATAAAAAACACCACAATGTCCGGAGTGAATATATAATTCCTTCTTCAACTAAGCTGCTCGTTAGTTTAAGAAACCAACCTTTTTCAAAACCTGCGTTCTTGTGCTAAAGCACCTCGTTAGTGAAAAAGCCCCCTTTAATTATTTAATTCAGCATTCCTATTCCATTTTTCAATAATCTCTCCATTTTGGTCGTATCCCACAGCGTTTTCAATTTCAGAAAAAAACATTTCTACATTTACTGTTAAAAAAGATGGAAATTCAGTTATAAACGTATTATTCTTTGCATTAATTTCTTGTATTTCTCCATTTTTATAATGAATTTCAAATTTTTCTATCTCATATTCATTAGTAGTAATAGCACCGTGAATAATATTTCCTATACCTTCAAAATGGTTAGCTGAAACTAAAAAAGGTAGTCCACTATCTGATTCAAAAGTTATACCAACACTTTGTTCATTGTTATATTTGTATCTTCCATTCTCAAATTCATAAACTCCTAAAATATGCTGTGTTTGGTCTAAGTAATAAACTAATTGATTATTATCATCTTGATTAATAACTTTTATCGGTGTTTTCCAATGACTTTGAACAGCTTCTTCAAGACTTGGGTACCCTGTGTTACAACCAGATGAATAACTAAAATGGTAATAAATAATAAAATTAACCTCATAAATCTCACTCTCCATATTAAAAATGACTATTAGCTAAAAAGTATACAGCTATTGTGCTAAACTGCATCTTTACTTCAATAAGCAGGTACGATTTCCCTCTTGAAGAAACGCACCTCGTTACCTAAAGAACGACATTTCATAAATCCTCTCAAGTTTAATCTAATTAGGTAGTACTCACCGATACAATATCCAAAACCTCATCTAAGGTCATATCTTTTTTAGAATTCAGACGTAACACTACTCTTTCATCAAATTTAAGCAATTTAGTTGCTTCGTTGGGGACAATAACACAAGGTATTTCTGCACGAATTGAAGCTAATGAACCATTCGGAGAATCTTCAAATACAACAGCTTCTTTAGGACTAATCTCGAAATAACTAAGGACTTTTTGGTACAAGTCTGGTTCAGGTTTTACATTCTCAACATCATCAGACGTACAAATAAAATCAAAAAACGATATAACATCTAATTTATTCATATGGTAATCAATCCAACTTCTTGAAGAGCTTGATGCAAGTGCAATTTTAATACCGAGTTGAAAGGCTCTTTCTAAATAATCAACCACACCTTCTCTTGGAGATTTACCTTCCAATATTTTTTCATATAAATTACTCCGCTCAATTCTAATGTTATCTCTACTGATTTCTGGATAACTAGACAATAACCTTTCGTAAGGATCAAACCTTAGAGAACTACCAATAGAATCTATCCAATCTTCAATTGGAAAATCCACGTTATATTTTATATATAATTCTTGGAAGGCTTCGAGGTCATAAGTTTCCGTGTCAAAAACTAATCCATCAAAATCAAATATTATTACCTTAACCATTTTTCAATCCCCCAAACAAAATTACTATTTTTTAATCATTCCGCGAGATATATACAATTCCTTATTTCACTAACCTGACCTGTTAGTTTAATAAAATAATAAAGTCCTCTCTTGAAAACTATACCATCATTTTACAATTTATCCTGTAAAATATAAACTTTTCTGTTTTTAAAAACCGATGTAGATTGGATGTGCTTTTAGCATATCATTTAGCAGTACGTTTAGTTGAATTACAACTTTCATTGTAGTGCGACTAAATAGGTTACTAATCATATAGTTGAAAATGATGGTATTAGAGCAAGAATGTTTATATATCAATAAGAAATGGACTGCCAATTCTTATGCGAATTGATAGTCCATTTGTGTTGTGTTTTAAAGTTTTGCACCTCTGAAGAGAACCCGTTAGACTTTTTATATGTATTTTTATTGATTTTTAAAAGGAGAATGATTGTAGTGGAAGGCGGCGACTCCAGTGGGAAAAGCGAGGCCAGGTGAGACCCCGCAGGAGCTCGCGACGAGGAGACTCACGGACCGCCCACGGAAAGCGTCCGCCTGTAACGGAAATCACAAGACTTTAATAGAAGGCTATCTTATAAAGGACCGGGCGCACTTTGCCCGGTTTTTCTTACTAAATAAGAAATTATATGTTTTTCCGAGTTATACCTTTAAACTTGGAGTAGCTATGTCTAGCTACAAGCGCCTGCCCACGGACCCTTTTTGGGGTCAGAAAGACGAAACGTTCGTCTTTGCATCCTTCCAGCGCCCGCGCCCGGCTAGAAGGGGCTTTTCGCTTTTCTTAAATATAAGATAAAACCAGATGGTAATAGCATTATAAAAACTCTTAATCAGAATAGTGTCAATGCGGGTCCAGAATTTAGAAAATCAAGTTTTTAACTGCCTATAAAATGGAAGTATTAGCCGAGTGGATGAAAAAAAGTATGAATGGACGAAAACACTCAAGTAGCAACTTTATTTGGCCTATGTCTTCATTCTTAGGTTGGAAGCAGGTTGATGATCCAAAGTGATCCTGAGACTTTCAGCTTTTCAAAGTGTGTTACATTTTCTAAAGATAGGAACTCAATTAATCATATGCAGAATAACAACAAAACAGGTAAGATAAATAGACGTCATAATGAAAATGGTGAATAGCATGAAGGAAAATAATGATATAAATTCACATGAACTTATCTCTAGAATTTTAGAACAAAAGGATTTACAGGATATGCTAACATTACAACAAGTTGCAATTGCTCATTTGGATTCTAAAGACGTCCTCCAACCTACTACAGTACAGGAATTTGAAACTATTTTGAGTGGAAATGGTTTCATCATTGGTTTATTCGACGATCAAAAATTGATTGCATATCGTACAACACTTGTTCCACCATTAGATGAAGAACATTTGGGTTTAGATGCTGGACTATCTAAAGAGACTTTGGAGCGTGTTATTTATCAAGATTTGTCTATTGTACATCCGGATTATCGTGGACAAGGACTTCAAAAGCAGATGGGTGAGTTAGTAATGGCTCGAATCAATCGAACTCTTTATGATTATGTATGTGCAACAGTCGCTCCATATAACATTCCAAGTCTAAAGGATAAATTTGCATTGGGCCTTCAGGTATTTGCATTGAAAGAAAAATACCAAAGCAAACTTCGTTATGTGTTTATGAAAAAGTTAAATGAGACCCTGCAAATAGACACTACTGAAGAAGGACGGCTTATCCCGATGGATGACACCCATACGCAACAACAGACTTTAAATGAGGGGTATGTTGGAGTAGGTATGCATTACAATAATGGTTGGTTTGTTCAATATCATAAGTTACAAGTTACGGTATAGAATACATACGAAAAAGATTCAAATAAGAATATACTTATTTGAACCAACCTTTTTCTTTAAACTTAGTTATGGCTTCGATTCGATTAGTAACTTGTAGCTTATCTAATATTACAGAAATGTAATTTCTAACTGTCCCTGTCGTAATGAACATTTGACTAGCAATTTCTTTCGTGCTATTACCCGTAGCAATCAGTTCTAAAACTTGTTTCTCACGTTCAGTTAAAGGATTTTCGTTCTCACTATAAGCAAGATCAATGAGTTCTGGTGCGTATATGCGACGACCATCCATTATGCTTCGAATGGAGTTTGCCAAATCTTCGCTAGGACTGTCTTTTAATAAATATCCCATAACATTCGCTTTTCGAGCTCGTTCAAAGTAACCTGAGCGAGCGAATGTGGTGAGGATAATTATTTTGCAATTATGTTCCTTTAACTCTTCAGCCGCATCTAAACCAGTTTTGGATGGCATTTCAATATCCATTATGCATACATCAGGATTTAGTTGATCTACCAACGTAAGAACTTCCTCGCCATTATGTGCTTTTCCTACAACTTCCATGTCATCCTCCAAGTCGAGTAATGAACCAAGTGCACCAAGTAACATACGTTGATCTTCTGCAAGTACAATGCGAATCATAATTAGTCCTCCTTAACCGATTGTAAGATGACGTGTGGAATATGAACATTAATAGTTGTGCCTTCAACTTCCGAAATTTCAAGTTCTCCGTTGACGAACTCTAGACGTTCTCTCATTCCGCGTAAACCGTGACCTTCTAAAAATTGTCTATCCGGATCAAATCCAATCCCATTATCTTGTACTTGGAGAAACAGGTCGTTTTGTGTTTGTTTTATCAATACATGACAAAAAGTGGCTTTACTGTGTTTTACAACATTGGTAATGGCCTCTTTTAAACACATACTAAGAACGTTTTCGACAAGTAAAGGTGTATCTTTTAATACAGGATTTCCTTTGACACGAAAATCGATGTCGGCTGCTTTTAAAATTTGTTGTACACGAATTAATTCGTCCTCGAGTTTACCTGATTGCATATTTGAAACAAGTTCACGCACTTCTTTTAATGCAATACGGGCAGTATGGTTGATATCACGAAGCTCCGTTTTTGCTCTAACTGGATCTTTTTCAATCAATTTGCTTGCTAGATCACTTTTCAACCCAATTAAAGATAGCTTTTGTCCTAGCGTATCATGCAAATCCCGTGCAATGCGTTGGCGTTCTTGCATGATAACGAGCCTAGAAATTTGCTTATTTGCATCTTCTAACTGGTTTTCAAGATTCTCTTGTTTATTACGAACGTAAGAATTAAACGGCAATAATATCACACCGATTATACCGATTAGAATAAACGGAAATTGAGATACAAATAAGTCAGACTGTGTAAAAAAACCAATACTAACAGAAATCATTGTGGTTACCAAATGAACTACATACATTGTGATGAATCCTGCCTTATTTCGAATGTTGCCAATAAAAAAGGCTAAGAATAAAGAAAAATAAAGATATCCAAATAAGATGATTAACGTAATGCTAATGATAATTTGAGAAGCTATCCAAACATACATGCGCCATCCTTTGGAGATAAATGATTGACGATACGTTAAAAAGAATGCTAAAACCAATAACAGTCCAAGAAAGCTTTCTGCAGGTGAAAATGAGTTAAAAATATAAAACAATGGCAAAATACAAAAAATAATCCAAATATAAATACTAACATACGGATTTTTAGGGAAAATTTGATACCAACTCTGCATAATTGCCTCCATAATTTCATAAACGTTTGACTTGGTAATAGTATAACAGACAGAAAAACCATTCCATAAACGGAATGGTTTTTCAAGTATCTTATTTTACAAGCTAGAAGCTTTTGAGCCATTCAACAAGTGTTTAACTTCTTTGAAGCTCACAAATGTTTTCTTTGTTTCGTCATATAGACGGAAGTGAATCGATTTAAAACTAGTTTTCAATGTAATTGTAGTTGCTTGATGTAGTGGTGGAGCAGATTCATGTGCTTGTTCTAATCGATAATTCGGTACACGTGGGCTTAAATGATGCACATGGTGATAACCAATGTTCCCAGTGACCCATTGAAGAACTTTTGGTAACTTATAAAACGAACTGCCATCAACCGCTGCCTTAACATAATCCCACTGTTCCTCATCTTCAAAGTACGAATCTTCAAACTGATGTTGAACGTAAAATAACCAAATACCAAGAGAGCCTGCAACGATTAAGAGTGTTCCTTGAATAATCGCGAATGCTGGTAAACCAATCCACAAAATCATACCCGTATACAGAACAACGATTGCTACGTTAATTAAGTACGTATTCATTTTTTCTTTTTTACGTGCATCCTTACGATTAAAGCGATTTGAAATTAGGTATAAAAATAACGGCCCTAATCCGAACATCACTAGCGGATTACGATAAACACGGTAACCAAATCGACGGCCTGGTGATGCTGCAATATACTCGTCAACTGTCATAACCCATACGTCGCCAGTTCCACGTTTGTCTAAATTACTGCTTGTTGCATGGTGAATATTATGATCACGTTTCCACTTTTCATAAGCGAAAAGCGTAATAATTCCAGTAATGGTTCCTAAAACAGCATTTGCTTTCTTGCTCTTAAAGAATGAACCATGGGTACAATCATGAAAAATGATAAAAATACGAATGACGAATCCTGAAGCAAGTATTGCTAATACTACAGTTAGGAATACTGATATTTCTAAACTTTGATAAGCCAAGAACCAAAGGATGAAAAATGGTGGAATCGAGTTTAATATTTGTTTGATACTTGCCTTCGTGTCGGACTTTTCAAATGGTGCTATTAGCTTGCGCAACTGCATTGTTTTTTCTCTACTCATAGCGTCCTCCTGGAAAAGATGAATTTTTATTTGACATTAATATCTTTGTTACATTAAGAATAGGGATTATGAGCAGATAATAAAAGAGATAAACGTCAAGGGATGACTATGACAAGTGTCATATAGGTCTTGAGATATAGGTAGGAGAAAGGTTTTGAAAACCATGCTATAACTAGATTTTATTAGTAGTTAAATTTCAAAAATGGATTTTGAACTAAGAAATATATTATTTAAAATGCTACAGTAAAGTCAAAAGTAATTAACAGGAGTTGAATGTCATGAGAAAATTATTAAACGAAGATCAAGTTATTAGTTTAATCGATAAAGAAGCTGATATTATCATACCAATTGCAAATGGAGAGCCAATTCTTTTATTGGATATTTTAGAAGAATATGCAAGTCAATTAATAAATGTTAAAATTCATCAAATGTTAGCTCTACACCCAAGAAAGTATATTCTAGGCGAGATGCCAGGACAACTAACACATGTATCTTACTTTTTAGGTGGCACTACTCGGAAAACATACCAACAAGCTAAGATGGAATTGATACCAAATAATTTTCATGAAGTTCCACGAATTCTTGAGAAATCCACGAAAATGTCAATGATTCTTTCAGTTGCTTCCCCTATGGATGAACATGGCTATTTCTCACTTGGCACACAGGCAGATTATGTTGCAGAATTTATAGGGAAAGTTCCTTTCTTATTAGAAGTGAACCGAAATATGCCACGCACATTTGGTCATAATCAAATTCATGTTAGCCAAATTGTTGGATATGTTGAACATGACTCACCACTAGCTGAAGAAGTGATTCCAGAAATTAAGGAAAAAGATATTCGTATTGCTGAAAAAGTAGCTGCAGATATTCAAGATGGGGATACGCTCCAAATTGGAATTGGTTCGGTGCCAAATGCAGTCATGAGCTTATTGAAGAATCACAGAAATCTTGGGATACATACAGAAATGTTGCCAGATGGAATTGTAGATTTAATAGAATCAGGGGCAATTAATGGTACTAAAAAGTTTACTAATAAAGGAAAGATAGTTGCGACGTTTGCATATGGAACAAAGCGACTGTATGAATTTATTGATAACAATTCGTCAATCGAATTTTTACCTGTAAGTGTTGTCAATGATCCACGAGAAATTGCAAAAGAAGAAAATATCGTATCTATCAACGCTACAACAGAAGTCGACTTATTTGGTCAATGTGCATCAGAAACCGTAGGTGGAAAATACTATTCTTCAAGTGGTGGACAAATTGATTTTGCACGTGGCGTTCGTTTTTCAAAGAACGGAAGAGGTTATATTTGCTTGCATTCTACAGCAAAAAATGATGCAATTTCACGAATTAAATTGGATTTGACCCCTGGTTCTGTTGTGACAACTGGGAAAAATGATGTCGATAATGTTGTAACTGAATATGGAATTGCTCGACTTCATGGTCGTTCAATTAGGGAACGTGCAAAGCAGTTAATCAGCATAGCACATCCAAACTTCAGAGATGAGTTAACCGAACAAGCAATTGAGAGAGGAATTATAAGAGCAGAGGACAAATAAGTTTGAGTTGTCAACTATCGCATGAATCTAAAAATTTGTTTCCATATATGAAAAAAAGGGCCGTCCCAAAA
>NZ_ALJG01000220.1 GCF_000286315.1 Paenisporosarcina sp. TG20
CTACAATCATTCTCCTGTTTAAAATAAACATGATCAAATATAGTTATAGATATAAATATAAAAATCTTCCTATCTTGTAAAATGAAAGTACTCACCTATATTTAGATCTGATTCTCAATCAATCAAATGTTACTGAATAAAACTCACTTTCACTGGAAATCAAGATGAAGCATGTGTTTTTTGAAATTGAAATCACGTCTTCTCATTAATCGAATTACTGTTAAAAAACTAGCGATCCTTTCTTCGAATTATTGAGGAAAGGATCGCTAGTTTTTGTTGTATAATATGTGTACTAATACTAATAACAGGTGGTGTCCCGATAATTTCCAATCAAGAACCTTTAAACCTTAGTCCATTTATGGCTATTTACGATATCGTTGTGCACAAAGATCATATGCTGCGCCAAATCAATGAGCTCGTTGACTTTTCTTTTGTGCTTGAAGAATTGAGCAATAAATATTGTCTCGAAAATAGTCGCAATGCTGTTCCACCGATTCGCATGTTCAAATATTTATTGCTCAAATCCATTCTTGACATATCAGATATCGATGTCGTGGAACGTTCTAAATACGATATGTCGTTTAAATATTTCCTCGACATGGCACCGGAAGCTTCGGTAATTGACCCGAGTTCCTTAACTGAGTTCCGTAAACTTCGTCTTCAAGATGTTAACTTACTAGATATGCTCATTCAAAAGACGGTTGATATTGCACTGGAAAAAGAACTTATCAAAAGCAAATCCATCATCTTGGATGCCATGCATTCAAAAGCAAGCTATAACCAAAAAGCAGCGCAAGAATTTTTAATGGAAAAAGTGAAAAACGTTCGAGAAGCTGTTTATCAATTTGATGAATCGATGAAAGGGAAATTTCCATCTAAAATAACTTCTAGCGAAGTTAAAGATGAATTAACTTACATTGAGCAAGTGATTTCTGTGGTTGAAAAAAAGGCTCATCTTGTTCATATACCTGCAATAAAGGAGAAGTTAAATGAATTAAAGGAAGTCGTAGAAGATTATTCAGAACACCTTCATTTCTCGACCGATTCAGATGCACGAGTGGGTCATAAAATAGCTGACTCCTCTTTCATTCGTTATAAAACGCATCTTGCGATGAATGATGAACGAATTATTACAGCTGCTGTCATTACGACAGGTGATAATAGCGATGGAAAATACCTTCAAGATTTAATTGAAAAAAGCCAAAATACAGGAATGGAAATTGACACGGTTATTGAAGATTCCGCGAATTCAGGGAAAGATAGCATTCGCAATGGTCTATTTGGTATGCAGATGCAAGGAGCTATGGCCATATTTGCAGTAAACCTCAAACGCATTATGATTTTGATGAAGGATTCTAAGTAAGAAATCCGAAATAAAAAGGCAACATTTCGTTCAAAATCGAACGAAATGTCGCCTTTTAAAATTTAAACACACTTAGCAAATATTAATAACTATTTTCTAGTGCCTCCGCTTGCGCTAGAGTTTCTTTTGAAATCGCCATTCTGTACTTCAAAAAGTTGGAATAAGTCTTTTTTTATATAAGAAAGCAATAATGTTAAGCAATTTAGCTGGTATTTTCTTTGGAAATGAACGTTTTAGGTAAAATATACGAAAGGCACTTTTCAGATCACTCCACTGAGTACAATCTTTCTTCTGTCTAAAACGTGCAACATCAATAAGTTTTATTTCTCCTTTAGGCGTAATAAGTATATTTCTAAGATGGATATCTGAGGGGTTCAATTGTTTATCAGAAGCTAAGAATAATGCATAATCTATTTCATTGATATGCGCTTCCGTTATAACTATTCCATTCGTGATACATTCAAAAAGTGTTTGGCCTTCAATGTATTCCATTACGATATAATTTGAACCTGATTCATAAATAATCGGGAAATATGATATGTCTTTTAGAATTTCATAAATTTCAGACTCTTCTTTTGCTATATACATAAAATTAGGGAAAAACACTTTAATTACTATATCTGTGGCTTTCATTTTAAACACATATGCGCTTCTTCCAGTTCCAATAAGTGTTAAAGAGTCATCAAAATGAATTAACCTATTTTTCTTGTTTGAGATGTTGACTGTGTCAACAAGTGCTTGATACGTTTGCAAAGGTTAGACCCCCTGTGTTTATTATAAGAAAAATTAAGAGTAGTTATAACCAATAGTTGATCCTTATCTCTTAAAAATTAGTGAAATACAGGGTTCTTTAAAGGTAGTACATATAATTTCAGATACTTATCAGGGTAAGGAACTTGTCGAGAACAAATAAAGTAATGAGATGTTGCATTTGAGATTGGTGTTTCATCATCATTAAAATTCGGTTTTCATCGTGATAAATTTTAACTCAGTCATTTCTTCGACTGCATATTTAACACCTTCTCTGCCGTATCCACTCATCTTGACACCACCGTAAGGCATATTATCAACGCGGAAGGTTGGGATGTCGTTAATGATGACAGTGCCTGCTTCAATTTCGTTTGCTGCATGCATCGCGTCTGTTAATACATTCGTATAAATCCCTGCATTTAAGCCAAACTGTGATTCATTCACTAAATCAATTGCCTCATCCAAAGTGTCATAGGGAATGAGCGATACAACCGGTGCAAATACTTCTTCACAAACTACTTTCATGTTTTCTTTTACGTTTATTAAAACAGTTGGTAGTACTTGTCGTTCTGTAGACTCACCACCGGTTGCCACTTCTGCGCCTTGTGTTTTCGCTTCTTCTATCCATCCAACGATTCGCTCTACTTCATCTGGATGAATCATGGAACTGACATCTGTATTTTCATCGAGCGGGTCGCCAATTATTAAGTTCTTCGTTTCTTCAACGAATGCTTTTGCGAATTCGTCGTACACTTTACGATTCACGTAAATGCGTTGCAACGAAATGCAAACCTGTCCAGAAAAACTAAATGCTCCTTCTACACAACGTTTAACAATTTTTTCAATTGGCACACTCGGCTCGATAATTAAAGCAGAGTTGGAACCTAGTTCTAACGTGATTTTACGTAAGCCTATCTTTTCCTTAATCTTTAAGCCTACAGGTACGCTTCCTGTAAATGTTACTTTTTTAACTTCTGGATGAGTGATGAGTGATTCACTTAATTCGCTCCCGCTTCCGGTTACAATTTGTAATACTCCATCTGGTAAGCCTGCTTCTTTAAAAATATCTGCCATTGCAAGAGCGCTTAAAGGAGTTTGTGTTGCCGGCTTTAAGACGACTGTGTTCCCTACTGCAAAGGCTGGTCCTAATTTATGCGCAACCAAGTTGAATGGAAAATTAAATGGAGTAATTGCTGCTACTACGCCAATTGCTTCTTTTTTGGTCCATCCGATACGGTTGGCTCCACCTGGTGCTGCATCCATCGGGACGGTTTCACCACGATATTGCTTTGCCTCTTCAGCTGCAAATTGGTACGTAGCAATTGTTCGATCAATCTCTACTCTGGAAGACTTTAAAGGCTTCCCTGCTTCTTGCGCCAAAATTTTTGCTAACTCTTCTTTTCGTTCACGCATTATACTAACAACTTTGTATAACATTTCTGCTCGGTCATAGGCGGTCCATTTTTTGAAACTTTTGAATGCTTGAGCAGCCCCAAGAATTGCTACTTCTACATCCTCTGCAGAACCTTTGGCCACCTTTGCAATTAACTTGCCATCATAAGGGGCTTTTAATTCATACAGTGCACTTGCTTCTCGCCATTCTCCATTAATCCAAAGTCCAGTTTCTTTCATAAGAAACACCTCCTAAAAATATATACCCGTTTTTCTAACAGTTTATCACTAATCTTTGTTTGTTAGCGTTATTGTGGCTCAATGTTTTGAAGCATGTAGTTTTTAGGATTTAAGATCTTTTCTATTATTATATCTAGTCATTTAGCTTATTGGATATAGACTCTATTTAGCGGAAAAGGTTGCTGTACTTTAAGCAATTCACCAAGGAGACTAAATGATGGGCGGTTTTTATCGATAAATGCAGCTAAAAAATTTGAAAAGCATCACATTAAAAGAAATCAACTAGCTACTCATATAATTCTTGCTTTTAAACAATATCGTTTTGCGATTAATAATCATATCGTTTCAGGGCATAACAATAAAAAGCATTATAAGAAAGGATGAAACACATGACATTCAAAAATTCCATTGTCGCAATTTTAATGCTAACTTCTTTATTGACATTAGGAGCTTGTGGTCCTGAAGAACACGCTGAAATAACACAAGACACTACTAATAACAATATAAAAAATGATATCGATGATTCAGAAACTGGTGAAAATCCAGCTGATACTGGTGAATCTTATGGATTTAAAAAATTTGAACTCGAGGTCGATTATCCAGAGCAAGAGGAAGCGTTGAAAGTAAACTATAAGGAATCAAAAGACTCTACTGACGCAGAGTATAAAACTATAGGGAATGATATCGCTCTTGATTCAGGAGATGAGAATATTGATGCTACTGGTGACGAAGCGATGGCACATTTAAGAACATTATTGACAGCCCTACAATTAAAAGAAGATATGGATGATGAAAAAATTATTTCCCAAATCATTAAAACCTTTGATGTTAAAGATGATTATATAAAGATCGAAGCAGATATTACATGGTTCAATGATGAGACAACAAAAATTGAAGCGACTCAATAATAAGAGGGTATTTCTTAATGTTCTTGATAACCGGTCAGACGGCACAGTTGTGAGCCAGGAGTTGCTATGCTAATTATATCAAATGGCATCACCTGTCACATAATTGTGTCATTATAATGACATCTGTTTGAAGTGTGATATGTATCACACCTTATTGCTAGATAATCCCTTACGATTAGGTTGTAAAGAAATAAACAATCATTTATCAAATAGGGGGAACTACAATGAAAAAGTTTATTATAAGCACGATGATGATTGCATTAATATTAGTGTTAGCAGCATGTGGTGGAGACGATTCAACTAGCGGAGTTAATGACACTAGCGGTGGAGAAAGTCCCACTTCAAATACCGTAGAATTAGTAGCCTCTAATTGGGAATTTGAAAAAGACAGCTATTCTGTGCCAGCTGGAGAAGTTACAATTAATCTTGTCAATGGAGAAGGCTTCCACGGAATTACGATTGAAGGAACTGATGTGAAAATTGATGGCGACGGTTCAGCTACAACTTCTCTTGAACCCGGCGAATATAAAGTCATTTGTAGTGTACCTTGTGGTGAAGGTCATGCGGAAATGACAACACAACTAATCGTTGAATAATAAGTGCTGAACCGGAATTCAATAATTTTTTCAAAAATGCAGCGTTTCTTTCCGCTGCATTTTTGCTTGTCTATGAATTAAACTTTAAATTCTATAGTCTTCTAGATGAAAGGTGCAACGACCCAAAAATTTCATGATTTCTCACCCAACAAAGACTTTTTACATGAAAAAATTATCCATTTAAAGTAATATATAAGACACTTACCCCTTAGTGGAGTGAAAGGATGATTAGTATGCAAAAACAAATTAAATTAATTAATAGACCTAAAGCTACACCAACAAAAAAGAACTTTGAAATGGTGAATGCCCCGATTGGTGAAGCTTCTGAAGGAGAAATTCTTTTAAAAACTGTCTATATATCAGTTGATCCCTATTTACGCGGACGCATGAATGATGCAAAATCTTATGTCCCTCCTTTTCAGTTAAATGAAATGATTTCAAGTGGTGTTATTGCTCAAGTCGTATTCTCCAAGTCTTCTCTATTTAAAAAAGGGGATGTGGTTCTAGGATCCCTTCCATGGCAAGAATATAGCATTGCAAAAGAAAATGCTGTTCGAAAAATAGATCATACTATTGCCCCAGCATCTGCGTATTTAAGTGTGCTCGGAATGACTGGATTAACAGCTTACTTTGGTTTACTAGATATAGGAAAGCCAAAAGCAGGAGAAACGGTTGTCGTATCAGGAGCTGCAGGAGCTGTTGGTTCAATTGTTGGGCAAATTGCGAAAATTAAAGGTTCACACGTTGTTGGTATTGCTGGTTCTGATGAGAAAGTGAAGTTTCTTCTAGAAGAATTAGGTTTTGATGCAGCGATCAACTACAAAACACAAAATGTAGCGCAAGTTTTAAAGGAAGTATGTCCAAATGGCATTGATGTCTACTTTGAAAATGTAGGCGGTGAAATTTCTGACGCTATCTTCCCGCTATTAAATAATTTTGCTCGAATACCTGTATGTGGAGCAATTTCTGCTTACAATAACGAACACGCTGACGTTGGCCCCCGCGTGCAGGGCTACTTAATCAAAACAAGCTCTTTGATGCAAGGTTTTACTATTGGCAACTACTCTTCTCGTTATGGAGAAGGAGCAAAAGATTTGGCTACTTGGTTAACTCAAGGCAAATTGAAATATGAGGAAACGATTACAGAAGGTTTTGACCATACGATAGATGCATTTTTGGATCTTTTCAAAGGGACGAACATTGGAAAAGCCATCGTTAAAGTTTCTGATATCGAATAATTTTCAAGTGCGAAAAGTTCCGTTTTGGACTCGTTCCGAAACGGCTTTTCTTGTGGTATTATACAATCTGTTGTAATTACTTCTCTTACACAACTTAGTTATTTAAAGATTCGGAGGTAACAAAAACATGAGTGAATTTGATCGCGTGCGAGAAACCACTTCTTTTCAATCGGTCGAAACGTTAAAACAACAGTTGCAGACACTCGGTATTCAATCAGGTGACGCCATTATGGTCCATTCATCTATTAAATCGATGGGGTGGATTGCAGGAGGACCCAAAGCGGTCATCGACGCATTAATGGAAACCATTACGCCAGAAGGAACAATCGTTATGGCTGCACAATCCGCAGAGAACTCTGAGCCTTCCTATTGGATGTTGCCGCCTGTTCCAGAAGACTGGCATGAACCAATTCGACAACATATGCCTGCGTATGATCCTCATCTAACTCCACTACGAGGAATGGGTAAGATTGCTGAGTGTTTTCATCGCCATCCAAAAACCATTCGAAGCTATCACCCTGTACACAGCCTAATGGCTTGGGGTAAGCATGCAGAAAAATGGATGATGGAACATCCCCTGGAAGATTCTTTTGGAATGAGATCACCACTAGGCGCAATCTTAAATGAAAATGTCAAAATTTTATTAATTGGTGTGGGGTATGATTCCTGTACTGCTTTGCATCTATCTGAAAATTTACTTGAAGAAAAGACATATACGGATCAAGGGGCGGCCATGTTAGTAGACGGCGATCGAACATGGATTGAGTATCAGTCCATAGATGTAGACTCTGATCGTTTCCCTATGCTAGGTCAAGCTTTTGAAAGTACTCATTCACATGCATTGCATATTGGAAAGTTAGGTCAAGCTGAATGCCGTGTTATTCAAATGAACCCATTAATCCATTTTGGTGTGGAATGGTTAACAAATAACCCTGTTGTTGATGAAGATTGAACTAGTATTAATTACTTTTAATAAACCGGGTAAAAATAAACGCGGTCAACATTATTCCGATTCACCTTTTGCTTTTGCAGATGGGGAAAGGAGATGTTGCCAATGACAACTTTTGAAGCCTTAATGTTCGCAGTAGCGTTCGCCGGCTTAATCGTTTCAATACTTGCTTTTTCTCAACAAAAAAAGTAAACCGCCCCTGAGCCTACCAGCAATTGGGTGGTTTACTATTCACAGCTGATCGCCTTTGAAGCGATGCTATTTTATTACTAGACCGCTTGGTGCGCAAACACCACTTGGTCTTTTTTATTGTACTCACTTAATAGGGTCATTATACCAAAGTCAGTGAACAGAATCAAATACGGGATTTTTTTCTTAAGTTCCTTCGAGAAGTTAATTCATCGTTTATAATTGCATTTAGAACATAGATAAGTGTTTGACAGTGGGGACTGAAAGATATAATATATTACTTTTTCATACAAATTCTCTTATGATTTCTCCGCTGACGACTAAACTATAAGCCTTTGGGTCGTTTGTGTTTTAGAATTTTTTTGCTATTTAACCAAGCAGCCCAAGAGCTTTTTTGTTTTCATTATGTGAAAATCTAATTGGGAAAGAGTGTTATCAGACGGCAAAAGAAGTGGTTTCGATCTCAACGCCTCCTCCATAAAAACACCCCTTTAGATATATAGATCCAAAGAGTCAAAACATCGAGATTATTTTATAAACAACGAACTTTATTTATTAAAAGGCGACAACTAGTCACATTTGTACTTGGTTTTCTGAATCAATTAGATTTATTATCGAACAATGGTAACAGGGCACGGCGCATCGTGAAGGACGCCATAACTTACACTGCCCAGTACGACTCCAGCAACTGCTCCCAATCCACGATATCCCATTACAATTAAACTAGCTTCTGCTTCTTTTGTTTCCTGACAAATCTCAACTTTCGTTAGACCTGTACGTACCTTTGCTTGATACGGAACCCCTGCCTCTTCCATGATTCCCTTTGCTGTCTTTAATTGTTCGTCAGCCAACATCTGAGTGTATTCCTCTACATCATTTTTGCTAAAGAAATTTCTCACATTCGGTGAAGCGAAGTTAGGCTGTACATTTAATAAAATTATTTCCCCATCTGTTTTTTTGGCCAAATCAATCGCATACTGAAGTGCTTTAATTGAACCATTAGAGCCATCTGTCGGAACAACAATAACATTACTCATCTCATCACTCCTTATCTTCTTCATTATAGATAAAAGTGCACATTTTAGGTGTGGCATTTTTATTTATTGAATATTTATACAAGTATAGCAACAAATCAATTACATTTCTATAGCAGTATTCAAGGATTGATGATACTAAAACGAAAGGGGTTCGCATAATGGTATTGAAAAAAGGCATGGTCGTGGGGCGTGGGGAGTTTGGTGTCTTATTACGAAACGGACCGATTGGAAATCAATCAGAACCTGTAAGTCAATAATAAAACTGCCATAAAAGGGCAGCACATTATTTCGTTAATTGAATTAAGTACTTCCGAGAAATTTTATGAGATTTGCTCTAATTTTGATAACTAATCAATTACATTCATCAGGACTTCACAATCGCAAAAACCTCCCTGATTTTGAATTGACTTAATAACCTTAGATTTTTTATTTTTCGGTATATTCTCGTCCAGCCATTCTTTTGTATGAGTAAGTGTATGATTACAGCCAGAAGACTCTACTTTTTGCTCTAAATATCTTCCTAGCAATTCTAATTGTTCTGGAGAAATATTTAATTCTTGCCACTGTCTCCCATTCTCTTTTAACATAACTAGTCTTCTTAAGTCTTTCCGGTCTTTCCGGTCTTTCCCCCCTAATTCAATCACCTTTTGAAGGCAGTTTATTGCTTCGTTATAATTCAATAAATATTCTTCTGCCTGCGATAATAAACGCCAAGCTAGACTATTATCCTCATTCTGCTTAACAAACTCTTTCAAGCCTTTTCGTGCACTCAAAAGATATGGTATCGCTATTTTCTCAGGTGCCCTTCTCTGATCTGATCCTTGCATAGATAGCTTTTGTCCTTGTATAAGTTCGTTTTGCAGGTCATTTAAATTTACCACTATAACAACTCCTTTGGAGGTAACGTTTAACTTTTAAAGAAAGCTTATTATTGACTGATCTGTCCGCCAACCATCGATTCATTTATTTAACGATCATGTATTATTCTGAATAATTACTAGTAATAATTCTCGTGCCTTTTCGAAACTTTCAAGTTCTTTATAAAAATGAGGATAATTACTTATAGAATCTTTTAAAATTGAATATTTAGGATAAAGTGAATAAAAGTTTTTATATAGAACTTGCCTATGATTATTAGGGATTTTCTTATTACCTAACACATAGGAGGAACTTCCTGCGATAAGCATACAAAATTCATTAAAATCACCCACCAGCCAATCTACTTCTGAGATAATATCCTCGAAATCTTTTTCAATCTTTTCAATATCTTCGTTTGGGAATTCATTCATTAATTCTATATTATAAAGATTTTCAAGTTCGCTGATTAAGCCCTTTTTCATTTCTATCTCCACCTGTAAACAGTTTGTTTTTCTTAATATTATATCTAATAAAAATACCTTATTTAACTAAACTGCTCGTTCTAGGTTGACATAACAAGGATTCTCGGAATTTTGCCTCTTTATATCACTCATTATGGAATCTTACTTCTTTTTCATTTCTTCCATCCCTTAGGCATGTACACCATATATACATTCTTAATTTAATCGAATTTAGGCCTTTACTTTTCATGAATAATTATGCAATCCACTTTGAGTAATCACGAACCATTTAATCGTCCTTCCTTTGTTAAATTATTAAACACGTAAATTTCCCTTAAGAGTAGTTAATTTATTTACAAAACCGATCAGAAATAACACATTAAAGGGAGTCAGAATTCGTACATCTCTAGGGTTTTATATCCTTCATCAATAAAAGACATGTCAAAATTTACTTGCATCATTTTAACATGTCTTACCTATATTATTTATTAATTCTTGTAAATTAATCTTTCATTTTAACTCGTTGGTTCCTATGTTCGCGTCTAGCAGGACCAGATTTAAAAATACGCTGTTCCATTTCTGTTTCTGGCATTATGCCCGGGACTGGAATTGGTTTACAGATTTTCCGAACGAGAA
>NZ_ALJG01000221.1 GCF_000286315.1 Paenisporosarcina sp. TG20
CTCCTGCGGAATAAGCGAGACAGACGAGACCCCACAGGTAGCGCAGCGGACGAGGAGGCTTGGCGCTCGCCCGCGGAAAGCGTCCGCCTGCAACGGAAATCATACCAAAAACCAAATGCTTTCTTTAAGGTCTGGGCGTACTTTGCCCGGTTTTACTTACAAAATTAGATAATTATTTTTTGCCATTATGATGAATTATAAGATTGCCTAACCACAAAAGCGGAGTGAAGTGATTTTCTTACTTCACTCCACTCTTATTTGTAGGGTATGATGTAGTGGAAATGCTCGGTTTTTCCGAGAATACTATTTATTTCAGTGACGACGTATGAAAACTTTCGCTGCGATGTGATGCTGAAGATTCGTAGCCTTCTGGAGGATTTGTTATGAACAAGAAAATTATTATAAAAACCCTAGAGAGAATTGCTTTATATATGGAATTAAAAGGAGAAAACTCATTTAAGGTATCTGCTTTTAGAAGAGCTGCTCAAGCTCTTGAACTTGATGCTAGAAGTCTTGCTGAAATTGAGGATGTTACGAAATTAAAAGGAATTGGAAAAGGAACTGCTTCCGTAATTGAAGACTTAATTACAACTGGAGAGTCTTCAGTACTGAAAGAATTAGAAGCGTCCGTTCCTAGCGGTCTTTTTCCTTTGTTACAAGTTGCTGGCCTCGGTGGAAAGAAAATTGCTAAGTTGTATCAAGAACTAGGTGTTGATTCCGTAGAGACCTTAAAACAAGCGTGTATAGATAAAAAAGTTCAAGTTTTAGCAGGTTTCGGTGTTAAAACGGAAGAAAAAATTTTGAAAGAATTAGATCACTTTGAAACTAGACCAGATCGTTTACCAATATGGCGTTTAGAAACTGCAGTTTTAATGATTGAAAAAGTCCTGAGTGAGATTCCGCAAATAGACAAGTTCTCAGTGGCAGGTAGTTTTCGACGAGTCAAGGAAACGAGTAAAGATCTCGACTTTATTATTGCTTCAACCGAAATAGTTGCAGTTAGAGAAGCGCTAATAAAAGAACTACCAGTGACTGAAATAATAGCTGCAGGAGATACCAAAGTTTCCTTTACGATTGATTATGAAGTGTTGATCGATGTT
Organism: Paenisporosarcina sp. TG20; assembly: GCF_000286315.1. GTDB lineage: Bacteria > Bacillota > Bacilli > Bacillales_A > Planococcaceae > Paenisporosarcina. The sequence goes on from NZ_ALJG01000221.1 coordinate 1,101, forward strand.
GATTTTCGTATTGTTGAACCAGCAGCTTACATCACAGCTCTACATCATTTTACGGGTTCAAAAAATCATAACGTTAAGCTTCGTCAAATAGCAAAATCACAAGGAAAGAAAATTAGTGAATATGGAGTGGAGCAAGAGGATGGCTCAAATCAAACCTTTGACTCTGAAGTTGACTTCTTTGCCCATTTTGGACTTCCTTATTTTCCTCCTACTGTACGTGAAGATTCTAGTGAGTTTGAACGTCAAGATGAGTTGGAAACTCTTATCCAAGTAGAATCAATTCAATCGGATTTGCATATGCACACAACATGGTCAGATGGAGCGCATTCATTAGGTGAGATGATTGAAGCGTGTATTGAAAAAGGCTACACACATATGGTGATTACAGATCACTCTCATTATTTACGCATAGCAAATGGCTTATCGGCAGAGCGTTTACGTGAACAAATTGCCGAAATCCGCAAAATTCAACAGTCATACCCGACGATAAAAATTATGACGGGTACCGAAATGGACATTTTACCCGATGGTTCTTTAGATTTTGATGATGATCTACTAGAAGAGCTAGATTTTGTTATAGCATCGATTCATTCAAGTTTTAGTCAACCACAAGAAAAGATCATGGAACGATTATTTAGTGCAATTAAAAACAAACATGTTGATATGATTGCACATCCAACCGGGCGAATTATTGGCAAACGAACTGGTTATAATCCAGATGTATCACAACTGATTAAATGGGCTGCAGAGTATGGTAAAATTCTTGAACTAAATGCAAATCCGTATCGTCTTGATATTGCAACAGAATATCTGATAGAAGCACAAAAACTACATGTTCCAATTGCTATTAATACAGATGCACATGCAATTGATCAATTACGATTTATGGATATTGGCGTAAAATATGCACAAAAAGCATGGTTGAAACAAGATCTTATCGTTAATACCTGGTCTTATGAAAAGTTAGAAAATTATCTAAAAAAATGATTTAAAAAGTTATCAAAAGCAGTTTGTTTATACGGTCATTTTTAGGTTGTATAGCAGATAACTCTACAGAGGGTTATGACACCTAAGATCGGATGATAGCTGTTATTGTAATTGACTTTTTAAATTTCTATAGATTTATGGAGGTGGTTTGGATGATATCCAAACACGCATTAAAGACACTAGAATTTGATAAAGTGAGAGAACAAGTAGCGAGTTATTGTACTTCCTCTCTTGGAAAATCGCAATTAGATTTACTCGAACCTTCTACAGATTTCATAGAGGTAGTGCGACTGTTAGATGAAATGGATGAAGGATTATCCTTACTACGCGTTCGTGGAAATGTACCGATGGGCGGCGTATTTGACGTCCGGATACATGCAAAACGAGCGCAAATAGGCGGGATGTTAAGTCCAGCTGAATTAATGGAAATAGCAAGTACGATTCGGGCAAGTCGAATTTTACGTCAATTTTTTGAAGCAGTGGATGAGTCTGAAGACATTCAAATTCCATACTTCATGGAACGAAAACAGGCACTTCCAATTTTAACTGCACTAGAACATGAAATCATTGCGTGTATCGATGAAAATGGAACAGTTTTAGATAGCGCGAGCACCAAACTTCGAACGATTCGGCAACAACTTCGATCACAAGAAAACCGAGTGCGTGAAAAGTTGGAAGGCTATATTCGTGGGAAAAATGCATCGAAAATGTTGTCAGACTCAATCATCACTTTACGAAACGATCGATTTGTTATCCCGGTTAAACAAGAGTACCGTGGAAACTACGGCGGTATTATACACGATCAATCATCTTCTGGACAAACGTTATTTATTGAACCAGACGCAGTGGTGCAAGCGAATAATGAGATTCGTCGATTGAAAATGAATGAACAAGAAGAGATAGAACGTATTTTATTGGCGTTATCCTTAGAAGTTCAAAATTCAGCACACGATTTATTTAATTTAGTACAAATTTTGGGGGAAATTGACGTTATATTAGCGAAAGCAAAATATGGAGAAGCCAATAAATGTACCAAACCAGGAGTTAACGAGAAAAAACATATACGATTAGTAAAAGCCCGTCACCCTTTGTTGAATATAGAAGAAGCAGTTCCAAATACGATTGAGTTTGGGATAGATATAACGGCAATTGTAATCACTGGTCCAAATACTGGGGGGAAGACAGTTACTCTTAAAACAGTGGGACTTTGTACATTAATGGCTCAAGCTGGTGTTCCTATACCCGCATTAGATGGTTCTGAAATCTCCATATTTAATCAGATTTTCGCTGATATTGGAGACGAACAATCCATTGAACAAAGTTTAAGTACATTTTCCTCACATATGGTAAACATTGTAGACATATTATCCAAGTTTGATGATCAAAGCTTAGTTCTTTTTGATGAGCTCGGAGCGGGTACTGACCCACAAGAAGGTGCTGCGCTTGCGATTTCTATTTTAGACGAAGTACATGGCAGGGGTGCTCTTGTCATGGCTACTACTCATTACCCAGAGTTAAAAGCCTATGGCTACAACAGACCTGGCGTTGCGAACGCAAGTGTAGAATTTGATGTGGAGTCACTAAGTCCAACATATAAACTGTTGATAGGTGTACCTGGTCGAAGTAATGCATTTGAAATTTCAAAGCGGTTAGGATTACCGGAACATATTATTAAACATGCACAATCATTTACAGGAACAGACCGTCATGAAGTAGAATCGATGATTGCCTCCCTGGAAGTGAGTAGAAAAGAATCTGAAAAAAATGCTGAACAATCAACAGCAATTCGCATTGAATCAGAATCTATTAAAGAAGATTTATCAACTCAATTACGACAACTAGAAGAACAAAAAGATAAAATTGAACAAAAGGCAAAAGATAAAGCACGTAAAGTTGTGGATGATGCAAAGAGACAAGCAGAAGAAATTATAGAAGAACTTCGAAGAATGCAAAAAAATGTGCAACATGTAATTAAAGATCATGAATTAATTGATGTCCGTAAACGCCTTGAAAAAGCAACCCCAGAAAATCCAGTATTGAAAAAACAACAACAAATTAAAGTGCGGGAAATGACCCTTACAAAAGGTGACGAAGTCAAGGTGTTAAGTTACGGTCAAAAAGGGACTTTGCTTGATAAAGTTTCAAACGATGAATGGAGTGTACAAATCGGTATTTTAAAAATGAAAGTACATGAATCCGATTTAGAGTACTTGAAACCGGAAAAACAACAACAGACAGTGGTCATGACCCATGTAAAAGGTCGTGATACGTATGTGAAATTAGAACTAGACTTACGTGGAGAGCGTTATGAAGCCGCAATTCTAAGAGCGGAAAAGTATATAGATGATGCAGTATTGTCAAATTACCATCAAGTATCGATTATTCATGGAAAAGGAACGGGAGCATTAAGACAAGGTATCCAACAGTTTTTGAAAAATCATTCCCGTGTTAAAAACTTCCGGTTTGGTGAAGCGGGCGAAGGTGGACATGGCATAACGGTTGTGGAACTAAAATAAAAGATTTTTTTCAATGATTTATGTAGATAGTTGAAACCAAAAATCGTTTCATCCGTAAATGCTAGAAACATTTGAAGGAGTAATCGTATGTTAGGTATAAGTTTTTGGCAACACCCTTTAGTGGAAACAGCTGGATATTTCAGCGTGGTCGTATTGTGTTTAATTGTGACATTGGCATTATTTGAAATCGTTACTAAATATAAAAACTGGGAAGAAATTCAAAATGGTAATTTTGCAGTAGCTATGGCTACTGGCGGAAAAATTTTTGGCGTTGCTAATATTTTTCGTTATTCAATTGAAAATCATAACTCATTACCAGAAATGATGGGGTGGGGGTTATATGGTTTTGCACTACTACTCTTCGCGTACTTTTTGTTTGAGTTTTTAACACCTAAATTTAATATTGATCGAGAAATTAAAAATGATAATCGCTCCGTAGGGTTTATATCATTATCAATATCTGTGGGACTGTCATTTGTTATTGGTGCAAGTATTTCGTAGGAGTGGTTATTTATGGAAACGTTAGCGAAAGTATTAATTGGAGTGTGCATTTTATTTGTTTTAATCGGCATCGTATATCTATATTTACAATAGGAAACTGGCATGGGATATGAAAATTATCCCATGCTTTATTAATTTAATTTGTAAGCGGTATCATTTTTCTTTATAATGAAGAATAGTAATATTCAAACGATTATAAATATTAAAAGGGGGAAACACAATGATAAAGAAGCCTTGGTTAGAACAATATCCACCAGAGATCCCACATACTCTTTCGTATGAACCGATTCCAGTACAGGAATATTTGACACGTACGTATCATAATAGTCCGGAGAAAATTGCAATTCATTTTCTAGGTAAAGATATCACGTACAAAGAACTCTATGAATCTTCTTTGAAGTTTGCTAACTATTTACTTTCCATTGGCATTCAAAAAGGTGATCGTGTCGCTATTATGTTACCAAACTGTCCTCAAAACGTCATTGGTTATTATGGGATTTTGTATGCAGGTGCTATTGTAGTTCAAACAAACCCACTTTATACAGAACGTGAGATTGCTTACCAAATGAAAGACTCTGGTGCAAAAGCAATCCTTTCTCTAGATATCTTATTCCCTCGGATTTCTAAAGTGATAAAAGAGACTGAGTTAGAAAACGTCATTATTACTGGCATTAAAGATTATTTACCATTCCCTAAAAATTTAGTTTATCCATTTGTGCAAAAGAAACAATATGGATTTACTGTAAAAGTCGAACATCGTGGTATGAATCACCTATTCCCAGAAGTCATGAAGGTTGGGAAAGCAGAGAAAATTGAAGTTCCATTCGATTTTGAAGAAGACATAGCCATTTTACAATATACAGGTGGCACAACGGGATCTCCTAAAGGTGTAATGTTGACTCATAAAAACTTAATTTCAAATGCCACCATGTGCGATGCATGGATGTATAAAAGTGAAAAAGGAACTGGGTCGGTTTTGGGGATTCTACCATTTTTCCATGTGTATGGAATGACTACAGTTCTAATCCTATCTGTAATGCTTGGAAATAAAATGATCCTATTACCGAAGTTTGATGTCGTGTCAGCATTAAAAACAATCGATAAGCAAAAACCAACATTATTCCCTGGTGCACCAACAATATATATTGGATTATTGAATCATCCGGATATAGCAAAATATGATTTATCTTCAATCGAAGCATGTTTAAGTGGCTCTGCACCATTACCGGTCGAAGTACAAGAAAAGTTTGAAAAAGTAACTGGTGGTAAGCTTGTTGAAGGATATGGACTAACTGAAACTTCACCTATCACACATTCAAACTTTATTTGGAGCGAAAACCGTATCAAAGGATCTGTCGGGGTTCCTTGGCCTGATACTGATGCAGCAATCTTTGAAATGGATTCTACAGAACCACTACCTGCTGGACAAATTGGTGAAATCTGTGTACGTGGTCCACAAGTTATGAAAGGTTACTGGAATCGTCCCGAAGACACACAAAATACTATGCGTGATGGATGGTTGTTAACAGGAGATTTAGGGTATATGGATGAGAAAGGTTTCTTCTATATAGTTGATCGCAAGAAAGATATGATTATCGCTGGCGGATTTAATATTTATCCTCGTGAAATTGAAGAAGTACTGTATGAACACCCTGCTATACAAGAATGTGTTGCAGCCGGCGTACCTGACGCGTATAGAGGAGAAACTGTTAAAGTGTACATTGTTCTAAAAGAAAATCAAAATGTTTCAGAAAAAGAGTTGGACGCATTCTGTAGAGAACATCTAGCAGCATTTAAAGTTCCGAAAATTTATGAATTTAGAAAAGAGTTACCAAAAACAGCCGTAGGAAAAATACTACGTAGACAATTAATTGAAGAGGAAAAAGGGAAAATTGAAAAGGAAAGTGTAACTTCATAATTTCTTGACAACAACAATTCTTCAGTCTAAGATGAAATAGTGAATGAATGTTCATTCACCATTTCATTTTTTTGGTGGGTATAGCTTATGAAACGAGAAAAACCGAAGTACAAACTAATAATTGATGCAGCCGTGGTAGTTATTGCAGAAAATGGTTATCATCAAGCCCAGGTTTCTAAAATTGCGAAACAAGCTGGTGTTGCTGATGGGACAATCTATTTATATTTTAAAAATAAAGAAGACATCCTCGTTTCTGTGTTTACTGAAAAGATGAGTGTTTTTGTTGGAAATTTAAAGACCATTATTAAAAATGAGACATCTTCTTCAGAAAAGTTATATAAGATGGTTGATAATCATTTTAGAGTATTAGCGACAGATCACCATTTAGCCATCGTTACACAACTAGAGTTACGTCAATCAAATAAAGATACTAGACTTAAGATAAATGAAGTGTTGAAAGAATACTTAATTTTACTCGATTACATTTTAATAGAGGGAATCGAGAATGGAGAATTTGTTAAAGATTTAGATATTAGACTTGCGAGACATATGGTATTTGGTACAATTGATGAGACGATTACTACTTGGGTGATGAATGAACAAAAATATGATTTGATGAAATTAGCGCCTAAAGTACATCAGTTATTACTAAGTGGTATGAAATCATAAGTGAAAGGATGACGTTAATGGAGTTTTTGAGTTGGAGTGTAGAAAATTACGTTGCGAAAGTAACGATTAATCGACCACCAGCAAATGCATTATCACGGGGACTTATTCTCGAAGTAAATGAATTAATGAATGCTGTTGAACATGATGACAGCATCCGTGTAATTGTCTTACATGGAGAAGGTCGTTTCTTCTCAGCAGGTGCAGACATTAAGGAGTTTACTTCAATAAATACTGGAGGAGAGTTTTCAGCTTTATCTGCAAGTGGACAAGAAATCTTTGAACGCCTAGAAAGATTCTCTAAACCTATTATTGCCTCGATTCACGGGGCTGCTCTTGGTGGAGGACTTGAACTTGCAATGAGTTGTCACATGCGTATTGTGTCTGAAAATGCTAAACTAGGGTTGCCTGAATTACAGCTAGGATTAATTCCTGGTTTTGCTGGTACTCAACGTTTACCTCGATTAGTAGGCATGCCTAAAGCAGCAGAAATGTTGTTCACAAGTGATCCAATTAGTGGTGTAGAAGCCGTTAAATGGGGGTTAGCAAACCGTGCATATGCAGAAGAAGAACTTCTTGCAAAGACAATGGAACTTGCTACAAAAATTGCTAAGAAGAGTCCTGTGGCTATAAAAGCAACGATTGAGATGCTTCAATATGCAAAATCATACGCTTATGATGAAGGTGTAAAAGCTGAAGCACAATCCTTTGGAACCGTGTTCGTATCCGAAGATGCTAAAGAAGGAATTTCTGCTTTTATTGAAAAACGAGAACCATCATTTAAAGGAAAATAATGACAAGTATTGGGAGGTCTGCAACATGAATATTTATGTGTTGGTAAAACGTACATTTGATACAGAAGAAAAGATTGTCATTTCAGGTGGCCAGATTCAAGAAGATGGTGCTGAATTTATCATAAACCCTTACGATGAATATGCGATTGAAGAAGCTATTCAAGTTCGTGACGCACACGGTGGCGAAGTAACTGTGTTGACAATGGGTGGAGAAGACGCTCAAAAGCAGCTTCGTACAGCACTTGCAATGGGCGCTGATAAAGCAGTACTCATTAACGTAGAAGATGATTTAGATAAAATGGATCAATTCACTACTGCTCAAGTTTTGGCTGATTATTTGAAAGATAAGAACCCAGACTTGATTTTAGCTGGAAATGTCGCGATTGATGGTGGATCAGGGCAAGTTGGACCACGCGTTGCCGACTTATTGAATATCAATTATGTAACAACTATTACAAAACTAGAAATTAATGGAACACAGGTAAATATTGTTCGTGATGTGGAAGGCGATTCTGAAATGATTGAAACGTCATTACCACTTCTAGTGACAGCTCAACAAGGTTTAAATGATCCTCGTTACCCTTCTTTACCGGGTATTATGAAAGCGAAAAAGAAACCGCTTGAAGAAATAGAATTTGATGATTTAGATATCGATGAAGATGATGTTGAAGCGAAAACGGAGACTATCGAAATTTACTTGCCTCCTAAAAAAGAAGCGGGTCGTGTGTTACAAGGCGATCTTTCAGATCAAGTGCAAGAATTGGTACAATTACTTCGTACAGAAGCAAAAGTCATATAATCTAATCTGAAGAATTGTAATTGGAGGGAAATACATCATGACAAAAAAAGTAATCGTATTAGGTGAAGCACGTGAAGGTGCTTTACGTAATGTATCTTTTGAAACCATTGCTGCAGCTAAGAAAATTTCAGACGGTGGGGAAATTGTAGCTGTTCTTTTAGGGGACGCTGTACAATCTCTAGCAACTGAAATGTTTCATTATGGTGCAGACCGTGTAGTAACTGTTGAACATCCACATTTGAAATCATATACTTCTGACGGCTATAGCCAAGCATTTATGGCGGTTATTGAAAGTGAGAAACCAGATGGAGTTGTTTTCGGACATACTGCACTTGGTAAAGATTTATCACCGAAAATTGCAAGTAAATTACAATCTGGACTAGTTTCAGATGTAACTAGTATTGAAGGTGAGGGAGCAGACGCTGTGTTTGTTCGTCCTATCTTCTCAGGTAAAGCGTTTGAAAAAGTAACTGCTAAAGAGGGCATTACATTCATCACGATCCGACCAAATAACATTGAACCGTTAGCTCATGATGATAGTCGTTCAGGGGATGTTTCATCTTTAGCTGTTGACATTACAAACCTTCGCACAATTATTAAAGAAGTTGTTCGTAAATCAACTGAAGGTGTAGACTTATCAGAAGCGAAAGTAATTGTAGCAGGCGGACGTGGCGTTAAGAGTGTAGAAGGTTTTGCACCTTTAAATGAACTAGCAAAAGTATTAGGTGGCGCTGTAGGAGCATCTCGTGGCGCATGTGATGCTGACTACTGTGATTACTCTCTTCAAATAGGGCAAACAGGTAAAGTAGTAACGCCTGATCTTTATATTGCAGCAGGAATTTCTGGAGCTATCCAACATTTAGCTGGTATGTCTAACTCGAAAATTATCGTAGCGATCAATAAAGATCCTGAAGCGAGCATTTTCAAAGTAGCTGATTATGGAATTGTCGGCGACTTGTTCGAAGTCATTCCAATGTTGACAGAAGAATTTAAAAAACTAAAAGCAAATTAATATGATAAAACTCCGTAAAGTGAAAAACTTTACGGAGTTTTATTTTAAAATAAGAAATTTTATGACTATAGAGTGCCATGAATTCAGTGTTCATGGTGTTTTTAGTATATAGAGACTAACATGCTAAAACGGTATTTCTTTGATGTGACTCTCATAATTCGATTAATAAGAAGTCGTGATTTCTTTTTTAAGAAAATTTCCCGCTCAGTCAAAGTGAATTTTATTCAGTGATATATTCTTGTTTAGTAATATTTGGGTTGTACATAAAAAATCATTCTATATAGGTTTGGGTACTTTCTTTTTACAAGATAGAACGAATTTTTATATTTATTTTTAAAAATATATTGTTATCACTGTTGATTTTAAAAGAAG
>NZ_ALJG01000222.1 GCF_000286315.1 Paenisporosarcina sp. TG20
AACACGCTTTTCCCGCTGGCAATCACGACTCACAATAATGGATTAACGAGAATCAATTAAAGAAATTCTGTTTTAGCATGTTATTCTCCATATACTAAAAACACCATAAACACCAATTTCATTCCACCCAAATTTATATACTTTCTAATTTTTTAAGAAAAGCGCCAAAGAGAAAATCTCTTTGGCGCTTTTTGATTTAAACATATTGTTATTTGTTTTCGTATTCATCTAACAGTTCAGCAAAAGATTTGTTCTTTTCTTTTTGCTTTCTATCAAATTCTGATTGTGCTTGGCGTTCTTCTTCTTGAAGACGTTCTACATCTTGCAATTGTTTTTTTGCTAATTTTAATTTTGCGATAACATCATCTTGAAGTTGGTCTGACAATGTGTTGCCTTGTTCACGTTCAGAACGAATAGGTTGTTTGTGCACATGTTGTTTCTTTTTTACCATCACTTTTCACCTTCTACCTTATGCTCTTTTTACAATTGTAGCCACACCTTGGCCGCCACCAATACATAAAGTGGCCAGGCCAGTTTTTGCATCTTGTTTAGCCATTTCATGAAGAAGTGATACGAAAATTCGTGCACCACTTGCACCGATTGGATGTCCTAAGGCAATAGCTCCTCCGTTAACATTCAGTTTTTCGTGGTCAAATGTAAGCTCTCGATCAACTGCTATTGATTGTGCTGCAAATGCTTCGTTCGCTTCCACTAAATCAATATCAGCCATTGAAAGGCCCGATTTCGCGAAAACATTTTTTACAGCTTGAACTGGACCTATTCCCATCACTGATGGGTCAACGCCTGCTGAGGCATTTGCCACAATCGTTGCAAGTGGTGTTAATCCTAATTCATCTGCTTTTTCTCTCGACATAACAATAACAGCGGCTGCACCGTCGTTAATCCCTGAAGCATTTCCTGCGGTTACACTACCTTCTTTTCTAAATGCTGGTCTTAACTTACTTAATTTTTCAGCCGTCGTGCCACGTTTTGGATATTCGTCTGTATCAAAAACAAGCGGTTCTCCTTTGCGCTGTGGAATTTCAACTGAAACGATTTCGTCTTTAAACTTCCCGGCATCAATTGCTTGAACAGCACGTTCCTGTGATCGAGCTGAAAATTCATCTTGTTGTTCACGAGAAATTTCGTAGCGATCACATAAATTTTCTGCTGTTTCGCCCATATGATAATCGTTAAAGGCACACCATAAACCGTCTGAAATCATGCTATCTACTACTTTTTGATCACCCATTCGGTAACCTTCGCGTGCATTTTTTAATAAATAAGGAGCTTGGCTCATGTTTTCCATACCACCAGCTACGACAATGTCTGCATCCCCAGAAATAATCGCTTGAGTTGCTAAATGGATTGCTTTTAAGCCCGATCCACAAACTTTATTTATAGTCATTGATGGAATGGTTTCAGGAAGACCCGCAAAAATGGCTGCTTGCCTCGCTGGGTTTTGTCCAAGTCCTGCTGATAGGACATTTCCCATAATAACTTCACTAACTTGGTTTGGCTCAACTCCAGCTTTTGCTAAGGCTTCTTTAATAACAAGAGCACCTAGTTTTGTAGCCGGTATGTCTTTTAATGCCCCTTGGAATGAACCTATTGCTGTGCGAACAGCACTTACTACAACCACTTCTTTTGTTGACATATTGTTTCCCCCTAATTCCATATGTAAATAGATTTACTTGCTAGCACCCCAGTCCTATCATTAGAATAGAATAAAGGAGTGATAATATGTTTAGTTTACCAAACGATGTGACAATTATCGAGGTTGGCCCACGGGATGGACTACAAAATGAGAAAAAAGAGGTTTCTACAGAACAAAAACTTTTGTTTATAAAGGCACTACAAGAGTCCGGAATTAAAGAAATGGAAATTACTTCTTTTGTTTCACCTAAGTGGGTTCCCCAGATGGCCGATGCAGCAGATATTGTTGAACATGTTCAACAGCAAGGACGACAATTCGTATTAACGCCAAATGAAAAAGGTGTCACAAGAGCGATTGAAGCTGGAGTAAAAAGTGTCGCGGTTTTTGTTGGTGTTAGTAATTCTTTTAATTTAAAAAATATTAACAAAACAACAGAACAAAGCATGCAAGAATTAAAACCTATTATCAATCAATTAAAACAACAAGGGTATTTTGTTCGTGCTTGTATCTCCACAGCATTCTACTGTCCTTATGAAGGGGAAATTAATGTTGAAGACACCTTAGCACTTTGTAAAGAATTCGCTAGCTGGGGTATCGACGAACTAAGTGTGGCCGATACTATTGGCATGGCAAATCCACAAGAAAGTTATTCATTATTCTCTTATTTAATGCGAGAAATACCGAATGTCTTAATGACCGCACATTTTCATGATACAAGAAAAATGGGTTTAGCAAATATATATGCGGCACTTCTAGCTGGCGTGTCTCGTTTTGATACTTCAGCGGGTGGTCTTGGTGGGTGTCCATTTGCACCTGGAGCTACAGGCAATGTAGCAACTGAAGATGTCGTGAATATGCTACATACAATGGGAGTGCAAACAGGCATCGATATGAATTTATTATGTAAAGCGGTATCTATTATTGAACCTTCCGTCTCAAGACCTATTGAAACTGGAATGTATACATTATATAAAATGGAACAATAAATTTAGGAGGAATCCTCATGAAACGTCGCATTCTTTGGATCACCAGTATTCTATCGAGTATTATGACCTTTGGAGCGGCAATTTTTGGTTTCATGGTAACAAGCCGTTTGATGTACTTAAAGAAGAAAGACGATGACTTTATATTAAATCGAGAAATTACTGCAAAGAGATTTGACGAAGTTTGGTTTAGCATTGTTAGAAAGACCGAAAAATGGATTGATAGTCCAAATGGTTATCCAATTAAAGCAATCTTTTTAGAGCCATTGAACACGAATAACTATGTCGTCATTTGTCATGGTGTTACAGAAAACAAGACGAATTCTTTTAAATATGCACGACTTTTTGAACGATTAGGTTTCAATTCTGTCGTTTATGATCATCGAAGACATGGTGATTCTGGCGGTAAAACGACTAGTTTTGGATATTATGAAAAAATGGACTTACAATCAGTTATAAAAGCTGTAAATGATTATGCTGGTGAAGATGCCATTATTGGAATCCATGGCGAATCTATGGGTGCAGCTACAACTATATTATACGCAGGAACGCTTGAAGATCATGCTAATTTTTATATTGCGGATTGTGCTTTTTCTGATTTTACTGATCAGCTATTATACTTAATGAAAAAAGAGACACCTCTACGAACAATTCTGGCCATAAAATTAGCTGATATATTTCTACGTGTTCGAGATGGTTACTCCCTGAGACTTGTCTCTCCTAGAGAAGCTGTATTGAATATAGAGAAACCAGTATTATTTATTCACAGCTTGCCGGACGACTTTATTTTGCCAGAAATGTCACAAGAACTATATGATTTGAAACAAGGTCCAAAACAGCTAAAACTATTTAAAATAGGTGCCCATGCGCAGTCTTTTAATCAAAATGCAATTGAATACGAACAAACAATAGTAGATTTTTTAAAGACCTATAATTTATTACCGAAAACATAAAAATAGCACTCTTAGCGAGTGCTATTTTTATTTTTGCGCTTTATTCATTTGGTTCATCATTTGTTTAACTTGCTTTTCAGAAGGTTTACGTCCCATTTGAGCCATCATCATGCGAAGCATTTGTTCGTTAATTGGCGGATTCTCTTTTAAGTACTTCATCATATATTTACGGGCAGCAAAGAAACCAATTGCAGCTCCAGCTATTAACGCTATAACAATGAATAAAATCCAAAGACTTGTTGCCATAGTATTTTTCCTCCTTCAAGATGTTCGACCAGAGTTTTTATCTCCAAGAAGGATTATACAACAAAATCTTTCTTCTTACTAGACGAAGTCAAGAATTTCAGTAAAAGATTGCATAGAGTCAATTTTTATCGGCTTTAGCCAACCGAAGGAAGCTTCTTCCTGTTGAAACGCCATATAACAATCACTAGAATCAGATAGACCAACAAACAGATCTAAATCTAGCATTTGCGATCCTTTGCACCAAACATGTACACAGTAAGGCTCGAATTTCATATGTATCGAACCTTTTACGGGATGTTCAAGCACCAGTTTGTTACAGTCTTGTTCTTGATGTGAAAACAAACGGCTTAGCTTTCTATCTAAATTTTTTTTAATAAAGTCTTCATCAATTTTTTCGCAAACATAGGTCATTTCATTATGATCTTGGCTATTTTGGATATGTTCTCTTCCAAGTAATTCTTGTAACATCTTTTCCCGACCTAAAACGAATGGCTGATATGCCTTTTTAATGTGAAAAATTTTATATGTTCGCATATGAATACCTCCACCTTTTATATTAGTATAGAGGGTTAAAGTTGCTGATGTTGTCGAACCGCGAATATTTTTTGCCACTATTTTTGGCGAAAAAAAACAAGTAGTGGCGAAAGCTCACTACTTGTTTTCGTTTATTTATTAAGTAAAGATTTAACTCTAGCTACTACATTTTCTATAGAGAATCCAAATTCTTTCATGACTATTTCACCTGGTGCACTTGCACCAAATCGGTTAATTCCTAAAATACTTCCTTCGTCGCCTGTATAGCGTTCCCAACCAAATGAAACACCCATTTCAATTGCAAGACGTTTTTTTACTGTTTTTGGTAATACACTATTTTTATATTCATCATCTTGTTTTTCAAAAAGATCCCAAGACGGCATAGAAATAACAGCAACGTCAATACCTTCTTCAGCTAAAACTTGTTGTGCATCAACCGCAAGTGACACTTCAGATCCTGTAGCTAATAATAATACATCAGCTAGTTCTTTATTTGCAGGTGAGACGACATATGCTCCTTTTGCAACACCTTCACCAGCAAGCGAAGCTGAGTGTTTAAGAACAGGTAAGTTCTGTCTTGATAAAATTAATGCTGTTGGCGTAGATTTAGATGATACTGCCAACTTCCAAGCTTCTGCAGATTCGTTGGCATCGGCCGGACGAATAACAGATAAGTTTGGCATTGCACGTAACGACGCTAACTGCTCTACCGGTTCATGCGTTGGACCATCTTCACCAACAGCAATGCTGTCATGTGTAAATACATAGGTTACAGGCAATCCCATCAAAGCAGATAATCGAACAGCCGGTCGGACATAGTCACTGAACACGAAGAATGTCCCACCAAACACATGTAACCCACCATGCAAGGCCATGCCATTTAACGCTGTCCCCATTGCAAATTCACGAACCCCAAACCAAATGTTTCGACCTTCGTAAGAATCACTAGAGAAATCGCCAGCACCTTTAATTGTTGTTTTATTTGATCCAGCAAGGTCCGCGCTACCACCAAAAAATGATGGAACAGTTTTTGCAATAGCGTTTAATACGTCGCCTGAAGATGAACGAGTTGCCACTGAGGTTCCTGCTTCATACACAGGAATTTCTGAGTCATAGTTATCAGGGAGTTGTCCTTTAATTGCAAGTTCTAACTGCTCTGCAAGTTCTGGATATGTAGTCTTATATTCAGCAAATTGGTCATTCCAAGCTGATTCATTAGCTCCACCCAGTTTTTGTGTTGCTTCTTTGAAAGTTGCATATACTTCTTCAGGGACATGGAAATCTTGTTCGAAAGTCCATTTGTAATTTTCTTTTGCCAACAACGTTTCATCTCTACCAAGAGGTGCACCGTGGGCATCAGATTTACCGGATTTGTTTGGAGAACCAAAACCAATGACTGTTTTCACTTCGATAAGTGTTGGTTGACCCTTATGGTTTTTAGCTGATTCAATCGCATTTGTAAGATCTTCAAGCGAGTTTCCATCTGCCACATGCAAATAGTTCCACCCAGATGACTCAAAACGTTTTTGAATTCTTTCAGAAAATGATTTATTTAAATCTCCATCTAACGAGATATCATTGCTATCGTACAGGATGATTAGTTTATCAAGTTGCAAGTGTCCAGCAAGAGAAATTGCTTCTGCACCAACACCTTCCATCAAATCTCCATCACCACATAATGCATACGTGAAATGGTCAATGACCTCATGGTTTGGTTTATTATAGGTAGCCGCTAAATGGCGCTCTGCCATTGCCATTCCAACAGACATTCCGATACCTTGTCCAAGTGGGCCAGTTGTTGCCTCTACACCTGGTGTATGACGATATTCAGGATGACCAGGAGTTTTAGAATCCCATTGTCGGAATTTTTTTATCTCTTCCATTGGTAAGTCATATCCGCTTAAATGCAATAAACTATAAAGTAACATGGAGCCGTGACCTGCTGAGAGTACAAAACGATCCCTATTGAACCAACTAGGGTTTTCTGGATTATGACGTAAATGCTTTGTCCAAAGTGTATAAGCCATTGGAGCTGCCCCCATTGGTAAACCCGGATGACCTGAATTTGCTTTTTCAATTGCATCGATAGATAAAGTACGGATGGTACTAATGGCTAGTTGATCTAATACTTGAGACATTTTTTGACTTCCCTTCTAATATAAAAATTTTCTACTCACTCTAGTTTAGTCAACTTTGGACAATCTAACAATAGATTATATAATGTTGATTAATTCAACAACTTTTTTTCTTTAATTGCTTTCACTTTATCGGGTGTTACATCATTACCTTCAGGATCCAAAACTGTTACGTTTTCTATGGTATCTTTCATAGAAGAGCGAAACGTTTCCAAATATTCTTTACGTAATGCCGTTTGTTCTTTGCCTTCCTCAATTGTAAGACCATCGGACTTAGATTTTTTTGATAACTCATTTATTCGTTTAATTTTATCAGGGGATAACATATTGTGTTCACACCTTTCTACTATTCATGCTTAAACGGTATGCAAAAAAGACTTGAAGCGCAAGTAATTAGCCTTCAAGTCTTTCATTATACTCCATATATCTTCGATGTACTGTTGCTTTACTTACTGGAAAACCAAATCCTCTTAAAGTTGATGCGATTTCTTCATATGTTAAACCATTTTTACGCAGCTTCACAATTTCTTCTATCGGGATTTCTTTTCTTTCCCGACCTAATGGATTCCCTTGGTTTTTTAGATTTTTTTCGGGTTTAAATCCATGATTTACCGCTCTCCTCATACCTCTGCGGATTTTGGCATTATGCAACTTACGTTGATATTCTTCAACTAAGGCTAAGATTTCCAGCATCATTGTGTCCATTTCATTTAAACGGATAGATCCTCCGTCATTTAATGATATTACTTGAACATCTAATTTTTTTAACATGTGTAATATCGCCATACGCGAATTACCTCTACCCAATCGTGTTTCATCTTGGATAAAGATGGTTGTAATTGAATAAGTTTTGACAAAATCCATCATATCGAGAAGACCTTCTCGATCAACAGAATAACCACTCTGTTGATCTATAAACACTTCTCTTACAAAGTGCTTTTGTTCTTCAGCAAATTGACGCAACTCCTCTTCTTGACGAGATAAAGAAGTTTCTTGTGATTCCTTTTCAGTACTTACACGACAGTAAATGACAGCAGTATTTTTATTTGGCATTATTGCGTATCACCAGCATATTCAGTATCTAAATTAGAATTATGTTGATAAAAATTGTTTGGAATAATAAGTGATTTCCCTGCATGAATCATTTGCGTATTTAAATTGTTTGCTACCATAACTCCCGAAATCCATTCCTGTTTAGGCATATCTCCACCATATTTATCTGATAACATCCAGAGCGTATCTCCATCATTAATAAGAATTTCATTAACAGATTCCTCTGGATTAGCAATGAATAGTACAAAACACCATGTACAACTAAAGATAACACATACTAATAATGCTATGAATGGATTGTTTTTAATAAAGTTCATATATATACCCCCAAATAGAATGTTTGTTCGTAATTTATATTCTTACTATAAACCGAACAAGTGTTTCTTGTCAACAATAATTAGAACCTATGTTTGCGTTTTATTCAAACCATTGTTATACTAAACTTAGTTATTTAAATGAGACTAACAATTAGGTAAAGAGGTGAACTAGTTGAAAAAGGTATCAAAAAGACAAGATGATATATTGACTTTTATAAAAGATGAAGTTCGTAAAAAAGGATATCCACCGTCAGTAAGAGAAATTGGCGAAGCAGTAGGGCTTGCTTCTAGTTCAACAGTCCATGGTCATTTAGCAAGACTAGAAAGCAAAGGATTGATAAGACGCGACCCAACAAAACCTAGAGCAATTGAAATATTAGAGATTGATAACTTGAGTGAATTACGACCAAAAGTGGTAAATGTACCTTTGATAGGAAAAGTTACTGCTGGTTTACCTATCACAGCAATTGAAAATATCGAAGAATTCTTCCCTCTACCTGAAACCTTTGGAACTTCTGAAGATAATCTATTTATGCTAGAAATTATGGGAGAAAGCATGATTGAAGCTGGCATTTTAAATGGTGATTATGTTGTTGTTAAACAGCAGCAAACCGCAAATAATGGAGACATTGTAGTTGCTATGACTGAAGATGATGAAGCAACTGTTAAACGTTTCTTTAAAGAACAATCTCATTTCCGTCTTCAACCAGAAAATTCATCTATGGAACCTATAATAGTCGATCAAGTTTCAATTCTCGGAAAAGTTGTAGGTGTCTACCGTCATATACATTAACTAAATTGAAGCCCCCATACAGTTAATATGTAAGGGGACTTCAATTTAGTTAATTTTTACTACACAATTTTATTAAAGTATGCTATACTTATTTTGAGCCGATATCACGCCGACTGACATTTTCATCTTCAGTCGGCCTTTTTGTGTTTTTTTTTATCAAATTTAGTCACAGTGTCGATCATTTTATTCCTTTATCTTTTAAATATTGCGTATTACGCCGTGCTTTAAAGCTGACATCATTGTTTTTCCACCAAGCCCACATGGATATTACAAATGTTATTAAAGCCGTTGCACCTAGTTCTAACTCTGCATCATTAATCGGGATAGGACTATTGCCTTTCATAACCAAATAATGATTAATCCAAGCTACAAATAGAACGATCGTCCGAACAATCATTCTTATGTCAAATGGGGCTTGATTCTTCGGTTCGCCCACGTACCTACCTCCTTCTCTTGATTTTCTTATCTTATCTTATGTAATAAAAATTCAAATTAGTATTAGATCATGCATATAATTTTTCCTCAACTTCATTATCTGTATTTCTATGAATAACCTTACGAGTTGGTAATGGTTCAGTATTGACATTTTTATTATGTAATAAAAAATGAAGTCAAGAAAGGGAAATAACGAATTAGTGTTGAATCTAATAAAAGAAGATTTCTTTCTTTTAATGAAAAATGATGAATAGGAGATTCTAATTTGGAAAACCTACAACTTAACGATGTAATACGTGAACTCATAGTTCTAGATTTAATTTGTCAAGATGAAAAACTCAACTTAAACATCGCTATCTTTGGTGGATCTTCATTACTGCTACATCTTGGAGATGATTTATTTCGATCCACAAGAGATATTGATTATACTGTTGATGCTTTTTCAAGTGGAGAAAAGCTAGAGAAGATTATGGACATGATGCCAGGATACTTTCACAATCTCGGAGGACATCCAGAATTTCCAGACAAAGAACTATATAAAGAACATGGAATCGAATATAAGGAATGGGAAGGCATACAATTTAAAAATTTGAAATTTTTTTTACCTTCAATTGAAATGATTGCACTTTCAAAACTAATGAGTAAAAGGGAAAAAGATTTAGAGGATTTAAAGACTACTCCTATGTTAAATAAATGTGATTTGAATAAGTTAAAAGAATTTATTGATGATTGTCAAACATACTTATTCAATACAGTAGAGTACAACTTCCACGAATGGGATGATATACTTAAGTTAAGAGGATTGTCACAGTCATTATCATAATTCAGTCATATAATAAAGATAGGAAAGGAGGAGCACACATGGCGAAGCTTGTAGGTGTTCGTGCTACTGTTAATCGAGAAAAACGTTACATGTTAAAAAACGGTACTTCTTATCGGAAGAGTACTGCAGTTCTTGCATCACGACTTTTAAATAGATTAGTCTCTTCTAACCAGTCTGATTTGACTCAGCAAGAACTGGTAAGGCTAGTGAAAAAAAATTATCATGTAAATGATGAACGTGCTAATGACGTTGCGAAAAATGTATATGTTCACATTAAAAGTGCAAATGATCGTGTTCGATTAGCAAAATACTATCAAAGAGCAGATGAATTAATGAACTATAATAAAGATCTTTAAGGTGTTAGCTGTCATTAGCTAACACCTTTTATTGTTCCCGAGATTTTGATTGTATATAGTTCAAAACATTCTTTGAACTTTACTCTCACATTGCCAACACTTTATTTCATACCTAATACAGTTGAAAACTGTTTCTTGAAATTAATAGTTAAAATATTTGAGAAAGAAGGAATATAGAAAATATTCATAATTAGAGTTGATAACTCTAGGATACCTAAGTCTTCACCCAAAGATTTTGACAAGAACTTCTTCTATACTGGTATCCTCCTCCACAACTTACGTAGGACCTCCACCTCACTGGATTTTATAGGCAATATAGATTATTTCCCTTCCTTGTGTTTCTTTAAATTTAATTTTATTACAGGTGAGTCAATCATAACAACTCAATTCGAGATTATCCGTTTATTTTAGAAAGGTATCGTTTGATTGTAGCGCAAGGCGGCGACTCCAGTGGGAA
>NZ_ALJG01000223.1 GCF_000286315.1 Paenisporosarcina sp. TG20
CACTTGGCGCTCTGTCTTTATTTTGAAAATATTGGTTCAGTAGCCAAAAAGACTTGGAAGCTATAATGGACGCAGCTTGGGAGATTCATTTTAACTGAACTTTATTATTAGCGATTCTATAAAAACCGGATGACAATTCACCTTATTACGCATGTTTATTTCTATGTTCAATTTCATCCACTTTAATGAACTTGAAGACAATGAACAAAAGAATGAGTCCCAGCACACCTGCGGTAATATAACTAACATTAAGATGATTTTTCATCACCAACGACATAATAGGAGGACCTGCTGCAACACCGATAAATCGTGCTGAGCTGTAGAAAGAAGAAACGGTACCTCTTTCTTCCTTATCCACATTTTCGGTTATTACGGCATCTAGTACAGGCAATAATGCACCAATAGCTATTCCCACTATACTTGTGACCACTAATAAAAGTATTAATTTTTTGCTTGTATAGCCAACAAATACAACACTTGCGGACAATGTAATTAAGCAAAAAATCATTAGTTTTTTCATTGTTGACAAATTCCCTTTAATTTTCCGGCCAGTAATAAAAGAAGCGATACAAAGGAATAATAGAGGGATAGCTAAAACAAAGCCTTTCTTAATCCCTTTTATATCATGTACTTTCTCAAGGTTTTCAGACAAAAAAAATAAGGTGCTGAATAAAATCAACATCACAAGTATCCCGTTAAGGAATACAGTAAATAGCCACTTTCCATCGATCTTAAAAATTTCTTTGGTATTACTTAAAAACTTTTTAAACTTTACTGGTTTATCTTTTTCCTTTGGTACTTTAACAAAGAAAAAAATAAGTACTATTGAGATTAAGCTCAATGCAGAAATGGAGAAGAAGGGAAGAAACCATAAAAAGGCAGCTAGAACGGATCCTAGGATTGGACTAAGTACCTTTCCAAACGTGTTTGAAGTTTCTATAACGCCTAAATTGGAGCTTGTTTTTTCATCATCATCTTTATACAAATCCCCTACTAAAGGCATTACAATAGGCATAGCCCCAGATGCTCCAATACCTTGCAAAACTCGCCCAATTATAATCCAGGTATATGGGTCTTCCAACTTCCATGAAGCATATCCAGCAATAAGTCCCCCAATTAAAGCAAGAATTAAACTAGGTAAAATAACAGCTTTTCTACCTAAGCGGTCTGATAGATAGCCCGCAACAGGAATTAGAAAAATTGCAGCTACCGAATAGCTTGTGATAATCATACTTGATTGAAAAGACGATATTCCAACCTTTTTTTCCATAATGGGCAACACTGGGATAAGCATAGAATTACCAAGTGTCATAACCAAAGGAATTGAAGCCAGACTTATAAGGCACCAAACACTTACTTTGTTTTTTATACCAGCTTTATCCATATATGCACCTCGATTAATACTGGGTATGTTTTCGATTACCTACAAGTATGATTTCCTTTCCCTTTCTTTTTATGCATATTTGTGCTCATTTTTTATGTAAGAAACCTTAGAAAAATTAAAGTAGTGAATGATAGGCTTGGATTCCAAAGTAAACACCAAATCCAATCATGGAAATGGAAGAGAGAATAGAGACAATTTTTAAGAGCGTGGTGGATAAAAATTTACGGCCTTTACCTGATATAAAAGCTAATATAAAATCCCATAACATAATTCCAACTAAAATTGCCATGCTTGATACAATTATTTGAATTCCTGTAACACTTTCAGTGGACTTAACAAGAATAGATCCATAAATCCCTAACCAAAAAAGAATAGTAATTGGATTTAATAATGCCATTAAGAACCCAGATACTAATGAATGTCTTAGTCGGACATACTTAGTAAAATTCAAGTCCATCTTGATTTTATTTAATGAGAGCAAGTTTTCGATCCCTGTATATGTAAGAACAAAACAACCAAATGACCAAAGGAGTGTTTTCATAAAAGGAGTATCAATAAACTGTGCAACACCAAAATAAACTAAAACCATGTACAATATATCAGTTGCTAAAGCACCGAAACTAAATAACCAGGCATGAAAAAATCCGTTTTTAATCCCCGTATTTAAAAGCATGGCTTTAACAGGACCTAGTGGCGCAGCTAACGAAATACCCAAGAAAATATATGTGAAAATTGAATTCAATAAACAGCCCTCCGAAAAATGTTGTTTTTGCATTTTATTCGAGGGGGATGACTTGTACGACTCATAAGGGAAATTTAATAGCAAAAAATAAAAAAATCTAAATCGCGATTATTTTGAATAACCTTATTAAACTTGTTCAAATAAGTATTTGCAATAAGGTTTTGTTTATGAATAGTTAAATTTACAGTGATCATGACCGAATCCAAACCACTAACTGACGCAAAAATATAATGGAGTGATAACGCCTAGCAGAGACAAATCGTTTGAAGAGCATCTTCGCTTTGGTACATCTATACGAAAGGCGGTAGAGTAATACGGGAAACGAGGTGTGATTGGTCTCATACTCATGATGAAGATGGACCAACATATGGTAACCATCCTTCTGCTAAGCAATTAGACGCTTAGGCAGTCAATCTTATCAAGAGTAATGAACTAGAAAAGATGATGAACTGGGAATCGAACTATATCAATCAAGCAAAACTGGCAAACCCTTATTCTTGCAGGTGCGATACCAGCTAAAGATAGACAGGTTGAATTCCACTCCTATGAAACGCCTACTTATTTTGGGCTGATTTGTGCTTCTAACAAATAAATTTTTTTAGTTTTATGCCCTTTTTCCTCCGTTAAATTCTTCCTAAGTTGGACAAAATATAGAATGTCTAATGAAAGTTGGAAAGAGGAGGTTGAACTATGACAAGTTATAATGAGGAGAATGATACTAAAGATGTTTCTAATTCTTCAAATAACAATCAAACTGGTACTGGAGAATCGTTAGATAGTTTAACGAATCGACAAGGGCATCCCGTTACTGACAATCAAAATGTGAGAACTGTTGGAAACCGAGGTCCTGTGACCTTAGAGAACTACGATTTTATCGAGAAAATGTCTCATTTTGATCGAGAACGAATTCCAGAACGGGTTGTTCATGCAAGGGGAGCCGGTGCACACGGTTATTTCGAAACCTATGGGAAGGTTGGGGAAGAACCGGCTAGTAAATATACACGGGCGAAAGTCTTTCAAGAATCTGGAAAGAGGACACCTGTTTTTACACGATTCTCAACAGTAGTAGGGGGTAAAGAATCTCCTGAAACTGTCCGTGATCCACGTGGATTTGCGGTGAAGTTTTATACTGAAGATGGAAACTGGGATTTGGTTGGAAACAATTTAAAAATATTCTTTATTCGTGATCCGATTAAATTTCCTGATATGGTTCATTCCTTTAAGCCTGATCCAGTATCAAATGTTTCAGATCCTGAACGCATGTTTGACTTCTTATCTCAAACGCCAGAATCACTTCATATGATTACATTTTTATTTTCACCATGGGGAATTCCCGCAAATTACCGACAGATGCAAGGTTCTGGGGTAAACACTTACAAGTGGGTGAATAAAGATGGAGAAGCGGTGTTAATTAAATACCACTGGGAACCAAAACAAAAGATAAAAAACCTTACACAACGTGAAGCAGACGAAATTCAAGGGAAAAATATAGGTCATGCCACACAAGACCTTTATGAAGAAATTGAAAAAGGTAATTATCCTGAGTGGGAACTATTTGTTCAGATTCTAAGTGATGATGATCATCCTGAACTTGATTTTGACCCGCTAGATGATACGAAACTATGGCCACCTGAGCAATTTCCATTTCTTCCTGTAGGTAAGATGGTGCTGAATAAAAACCCGGATAACTTTTTTTTAGAGACAGAACAAATTTCATTTGGGACAGGCGTACTTGTTGATGGCTTAGATTTTTCGGATGATAAGATGTTGCAAGGGCGAACATTTTCCTACTCTGATACTCAACGGCATAGAGTAGGAGCTAATTACTTGCAATTGCCAATTAATGCACCCAAAAAACGGGTAGCAACCAACCAACAGGGTGGACAAATGGCGTACCAAGTAGATCTAAGTCCTGGCCAAAATCCTCATGTAAACTATGAGCCATCTACTTTGGGTGGCTTAAAAGAGGCGAAACAAATAGGGAAAGAACATCATCCTGAATATAATGAAAAGCTTGTAAGGGAATCAATCGATCGGTCAAATAACTTTGGACAGGCAGGAGATACGTTCAGAAGCTTTGAAGAATGGGAAAAAGAAGAACTCATCAGTAATCTCGTAGATGCGCTGAAAATTTGTCAACCACAAATTCAAGAGAAAATGCAGGAGTATTTTTCAATTGCTGATGATGAGTACGGTAAACGTTTTTCTGAAGGATTAGCTAAAGCGAAAAAAATGATGGCAAATGATGACATGCATCATACAGGTAGTTATGATGCAGATAAGGCTGCAGATAAGGCGCAAAAACAAGGACATGAAGCAGACCCTTACTAATTTAACTCTCTATTGAAAAGGGTTTCTAAATATGAGAAATTCTACCCTCACTAATTTATTAGTGAGGGATTATGATTGTTATTTTACAGCTAATCCAGGTTATTCAGATACCTATGTGCCTCGTATTTGTACTTAACCTAATACATGGGATGATTCTTATTCTCAGCTGCTCATGAACATAGAATACTACACTTCCGCATACTATCAGAAATAAAATAATCGATTGAAAAAAATGTAGACGGGAGATAAGGTATGTGGATACGTACGTACCAGAACAGGTAGTTCTTCGAAAAAAACTAGGTTTTCCGGTCCCTATCAAATACTGGATGAGTTATATGAATGGGTGAGGAATTTACCAAATAAGCCAGACAGACTATATTTTTCATAAAGAAGAGGTTCATAAGTTGCTGAGTGACCATGTCACCAATAAAAAAGATAATAGTCGAAAAGTATGGACGATTTTAACTTTTATGATTTGGCACCAGATCTATGTAGAGAATATTGGGAGTTTCTCTGAAAACGATGGAACCATCACAAAATAAATTGCAATAAAAGGGATGAGCGGAGTTACAACTTTGCTCATCCCTTTCTACTTGAGGTTATGCCAAAGTAAAACGGAATCCAAATAGAGGTAGAAAATATTGCACATTTGACTCAAACTATAGGAGTACTAGGTGTTAATTTGACCTGTACTATCTACTATTTAATTTGAAAACTATGAAATATAAAAAGTAAGCTATAATTCGTTTTTCCTGGAATCTATCATGTATAATGGTACTTATTATGGAAAACTCAGTTGTGTTAATAAAGAAGAAATAAAACGTTGTGTATATTAGAAATATCTAGAATTCAGTTGCGAAAGGAGCTTATTATGAAATTTTTTCACACAGCCGATTGGCATTTAGGAAAGCTTGTTCAGGGAGTTGCCATGACGGATGAGCAGCGTTATGTTTTACAACAATTTACTACTGCGATTGCAGAGGAAAAACCAGATGCTGTAATCATTGCAGGGGATTTATATGATCGGGCAGTGCCACCAACCGAAGCAGTAAATTTGTTGGATGAAGTACTGGAAACTATTGTGTTGAAATTAAAAACTCCTGTAATAGCAGTCTCTGGTAATCATGATAGCCCCGGACGTCTGAATTTTGGTAGTCGAATGATG
This sequence comes from Paenisporosarcina sp. TG20, assembly GCF_000286315.1. Taxonomy (GTDB): domain Bacteria; phylum Bacillota; class Bacilli; order Bacillales_A; family Planococcaceae; genus Paenisporosarcina. Next base: position 5,623 of record NZ_ALJG01000223.1, read on the forward strand.
AAATCGAACGGTTTTCATATTATGGGACAACTAACGAAGGATATAGAACCCGTTGTTTTACAAGATGAACATGGTGAAGTTCACTTTCATTTAATTCCTTATACTGACCCTTCTCAAGTACGTCATATTCTAGAAGATTCCGAAATTCGAACGCATGATGATGCAATGAAGAAGATGGTAGCCCATATTGAGGCAACGATCGATTCTACGAAAAGACATGTGTTTGTAGGACATGCTTTCGTAACACCTCATGGGGAGCAAGAAGAGAATACGAGTGACTCGGAACGTCCGCTTTCAATTGGTGGGGCGGAATATGTCAGTGCGTCACATTTTAAAAACTTTCACTATACGGCACTCGGACATTTGCACCAAGCACATTATGTATTGAACGAGACTATTCGCTATTCAGGGTCTCCTTTGAAATACTCAATTTCAGAAGAGCATCATAAAAAAGGTTTTCAAATCGTTCACATGGACGAACTTGGTAACGTTACAGTTGAAAAACGTTTCCTCTCGCCTAATCGCAACATTCGGACAGTCGAAGGGAAAATGGAAGACATCTTGTTGCATGAGATGAATGAAGATTACGTGTTTGTGAATTTACTAGATGACACACCGATTTTATTTCCTATGGAAAAGGTACGCTCGGTATATCCCAATGCTATGCATGTAGAACGTAAAGTTTTTTCTGCTTCAAAAGGGCAAGGTGAGCACGCATTAGAGTCACGCCATAAAATGGATGATTTAGCGCTTTTCAATGCTTTCTACGAAGAAGTGAAAGGTGTACAAGCATCTGAAGAAACTGAAACTATTTTTAAAGAAGTTCTTCAAGAATTTTTACTTGAGGAGCAGGAAATTAGCGTCCCTAATAAGAAAGCGGGGGTTAAAATTTGAGACCGATAACGTTAAAAATGACTGCTTTTGGCCCTTATAAACATACGGAATTTATTGACTTTAATGAATTGCAGGGAAATCAATTATTTGTTATTTCAGGAAGTACTGGGGCTGGAAAAACAACAATCTTTGATGGGATTTGTTATGCACTTTATGGGTCAGCAAGCGGTTCAGACCGCAGTGAATCACGAATTATGCGAAGCGACTTTGCAGAAGATGATGTACATACTTCAGTAGAGTTGGAGTTTGAAATTCATCAGCGAACTTATCGAATCCTGCGTCAAATGGGCCATGTTAAAAAAGGGAATAAGGGATCAACCGGTGAAAAGTATGAGTTGTTTGAAAAATTAAAAGACCGAGAAGTGCCATGTGTAGAACGACAAATCGTTTCAGAGATTAATATAAAAATGGATGAAATTATAGGTCTGACGCAAAATCAGTTCATTCAAATTGTGATGCTTCCTCAAGGCGAGTTCCGAAAATTACTCACATCTGAAACAGAAAATAAAGAAGAAATATTACGTAAAATTTTTAAAACAGAACCTTATAAAATGATCAGTGAACGCCTCAAACTTAAAAAAGCGAGTTCAGAGGAAGAACTGAAGATTGAACAACGAACAGCCAATAGTTTTATACAAAATATCAATTCTTCTCTTCCAGAAAGGGAATCAACCATATTTCAGGTTTTGGCCCAAGATAACTATAATATTCACCAAGTTATATCGGGTTTGGCAGAAGAAACATTATTTTATGAAATGAAAATTATTCAAGATCAGACCAAGTACGATGATGCTTACCAAAAACACACGAGCAAATCCGGTGAATATCATCAAGCCAAAATCTTAAATGAACGGTTTGATGAATGGGAAACGAAACAACAAAAACTACAAGTTTTAATAGATCAGCAGCCCACGTTTGAAGAAAAAGAAAAACAACTAGAAAAAGCCGATCGTGCCAGTTTAATCGAAGGAATTGAACTTCAATATAAGGAACTTAAGCAAGAAGTGTTAGATAAACAAAGGCTCCTGAAATTGGCGGTAAATTCAGAGGTTCATGCGAAGACAAAGTTAGAAAAGGTAAACCTTCAATATAATCAGGAAGAAAAGAAACAGGATGAACGTGAAAAAACAAACGAGACACTCGTTCGTTTACATGACTTTTTACCGATTGTGAAGGATATGGCTAAGAAAGAATCAGAGCTAAAACGATTAAGTATTGAAGTTGATAAATTGAACAAAGATGTTAAAACATTCGAGCAACAAGTCTCGTTGGGTAAGGCATCCCTAAATGAGTCAATAGAGAAAATGGATTTGCTCGACAATCAGTTGTTCTTATTTGATAACAAACTAGAAGAGCTTGGCGTGTTGAATGAGAAGTGCAGAATGTTAAAGGAATTTGTCGCGATTCAACGATCCCTCAAAATACAACAAGCGGAAACAGTTACCAAAGAGCAACACCTTAATGAAGTCAAAGCACAGTATGTGGCACTTGAAAATGAGTGGTTTGACAATCAAGCACGTGTGTTAGCTACACATTTACATGATGGAGAGGCGTGTCCGGTATGTGGGAGTGTAGAGCATCCAAATAAGAACGATGAGGATCAAACTTTTTCTCCATCAAAAGAGCAGTTGGAGCAATCCAAGCTAACACTAAATCAAGTGGATAGTGATTATCGTAATTCTTTGGCAAAACAAAATACTTTGGTAGAACAAATCAGTGTGAAAACTAAAGAAGTAGTAGAGTTTGATGTGGATATAGAGAGAGCTGAAGAAAGCTATAAAGCATCAGAAGAATACCGCCTTAAGGTATATTCTGAAGTGACTGCAATGCGAAAAAATAAAGAAATACTCAAAACCTTGAAGCAACAACACCAAGAGCAGACGCATATAGCTGAAAAGCTAGATGTGAGAAAAGTAGAAATCGAAATGACATATCAAGAAACTTTCTCAACTTATGAAAAAGCAAGAGCAATTTATGAGGACAAGATTCAATCAATTCCGAGCGAAATAAGGGTCTTATCAAGTTTAGAGCAACAAATTCATGAGATGATTGAACATAAAAGTAAACTGGAGAAGGCTTGGGTTGTTGTTCAAAAGGATCGTCAGGAAGCTAAGGAACAACATACATCTTCAATAGTAACTGTTGAACATACTGAAAAAGTTGCTCTAGAAACATCAGCTAAACTAGGTAAAGCTGAAAGCACTTATAAGACGGCACTTACATCTTCAGCTTTTGAATCTGAGGAAGTATATCAACAATCTAAGATGAAAGAATCAGAGCGGGCTCTTTTAAAGTCGAAAATCATGGAGTTCAAACAAACTCGTCATACACTTGGAGAACAGGTATCGGAATTGACAGCAAGACTTCAAGGTAAGAAGAAAGTAGATTTGACGGGCTTACAAAATGAGACGACAGCCTTAAAGGGTGTATATGAAAATGCATTACAAGAAGTAAACAAATCTAAAGACTATAAAAATACTGCTAGTAAACTAATCGAGAATATTACAGTTTCCAATCAAAAAGCAGTTGCCAAAGAACAGGAATTCAATCAAATAACAGACTTGTATGATGTGATTAGAGGACAAAACAGCCTGAAAATTTCATTTGAACGGTATTTACAAATAGAATATCTTGAACAGATTATTGTGTCTGCTAATGGCCGATTAAAAAACTTATCCAATGGACAGTTCCACTTAATTCGAAGCGAAAGACAAGAATCAAGGGGCAAGCAAAGTGGATTGGGATTAGACGTCTATGATGCTTACACAGGTCAAACACGTGATGTCAAAACACTTTCCGGTGGAGAAAAATTCAACGCTTCCTTGTGCCTAGCGCTTGGCATGGCCGATGTTATTCAAAGCTTTCAAGGCAATGTCTCCATCGATACCATGTTCATTGATGAAGGTTTTGGTTCACTTGACGAAGAATCTTTAAATAAATCAATTGATACTTTAATTGATCTTCAAAAATCAGGTCGTATGATTGGTGTCATCTCACATGTTCAAGAATTGAAAACGGCAATACCTGCAATTTTAGAAGTAAGAAAATCGAAAGAAGGATATAGTGAGACTCGTTTTCTAATTAAATGATAACGAATTTAAGGCAAAGGTTATCTTTCTTACTTGGAATTTAGAGTAGTAAGAACTTGGACTCCGCATAACAGACATCCCCTTTTCATATTATTGGTTATATATGAAAAGGGGATGTTTTATTGAAAAGAAGTATTGTTGATGAGTCATTAGAGGAACTACATTTTTGGCTTCAAATACTTGGAGATCATAGTAGATTTATTCATGACTCACTTGCTCCTAGTGAGGAAAAGTATGTAGAAGTAGCAAATTCATTCAAGGAAAATTTCGATAGTCTACTTCTTAATTCAAAGAAAACTTTAGATGAACAATCTTTAATGTCACTAATTCAGAAAGCAAAAATCTTAAGTGAAGAAATTCGTGCTTTCAAATTGGTGTTAATTCAGGAACATATTATAGGAAACATTAAAATTTCTTTACCGCCATCGTTTATTAACCATATGGTCAATGAAGTAGAAGAAGCAATTCGCATTTTTTCCTGCTTAGAACAAGGTGAGATGCCTCCAGTTGTTCATTCCTTACATCATGACCTGATATGGTTATTGGATGCAGCTGGCCATGCTGGCGCAATTGACGCTAATCTAGATAGAAGTGAAAAACAGCTGAAGTATGCAAGTAGAAAATTCACCAAAGACTGGGAAGATTTTTATTTAAAAGCTGTGGAGCTTGCAGGCTATTTACGAACAAACATAATGGAATTTCCTGCACTAACTAGATTCCATAATGATATTCATATGGAAATGGCGATATTTCAAACCTTTTTACGGGAGTTAGAAGAGATGGAGTTAAAGAAAGAAACGTTAGGAACTCTTGCTCCTCTTATGGCTGATCATATGGCACGTGAAGAATGTTACTATTTAAAAAAGTTAGCAGAAACAACCGAATTGCCTTTGCCAACATGCGATCCAGCAAAGCCGCGTACAATAGTGTAGAACTCTAGTGAATATGGAGGGATATACTAAATAAGATTAGGATCTTCTGCTAATGTGAGAAGAAGGGTTTTCCAAATGCGGATAAATATGTGGAAAAACAAATTACCTTTAAATAAAAACTTATCTTTTTTGCTTTTAAAATAATAAGAAGAACACTTACTATTGTATTTAAAAGATATTAGAATTAATTTCTTATATAATTTAATCTCTATTAAAAAAAGGAGCAAACCCACTATCCGGAGTTTGTCCCTTTTTCGCATCTAATAACAGCTTTTCAGTATTGCTACTGTCGAAATGTGTAAAACTTGAGCTTTTCATCAACATGTTTTCCCTAAATTAGGTGCTCTTCATATTCAGAAACAACTTCTTTTTCTGTTCCATCATCTATTGTTCCTCATTACCTGGTTTATTGTTTCCGTCATCTAATTAACGTAAATGACCTATATTATGGATGGGCACTGAAAAAGTCCTCAAAA
>NZ_ALJG01000224.1 GCF_000286315.1 Paenisporosarcina sp. TG20
GAGCTTTGTCCTGAGTCCTGTAAGTAGGGATAAAAACTAATATATTCTAGTGAGTTCGGTAAAACGAATAATCAAAACTTGGGGGTACATAAACATGAACCAATTAATGAGGCTTTTAAAAGAAGAAGATGGACAGGCTTTAACCGAGTATGGGTTGTTAGTGGGATTGATCGCAATTGCTGTAATTGCTGTTTTAGGAACAGTGGGAACTAAATTAGACACATTATTTGAATCAATTGCAACTGCACTAACACCAACACCTTAATGAATAAATAAGTAGCCCGACTTACCGGTTGGGCTACTTTACTAAATTAAAGGAGAGAATCATATGATAAATATAGTCTTAGCTCTTATTCTTATTATTTCAATACTGACAGATTTACGTAACCGTAAAATTTTAAATATTGTAACACTACCAGCAATCATTAGCGGCTTTATTTATCATATTTTCACCTCTGGTTTAGAGGGGTTTTTTTTTAGTGGTCAAGGGTTTTTATTAGGGCTTGGGTTGTTATTTATCCCATTTTTAATGGGTGGAGTTGGAGCTGGAGATGTCAAGCTACTTGCTGCAGTGGGGGCGTGGAAAGGGGCGTTGTTTATTTTTTATACAGGTATTTATGCTGGAATTATAGGTGGGATTATTGCACTACTTATTTTATTAAAAAGAAGAGAACTTATTTTCACACTAAAACGGATGTTGTTTTCGGTACTGTTTTGGAAAAGTGCAAACGGTGCTTTACTAGCTAAAGATGATAAACAAGGGTCTATATCGATTCCGTATGCAATCCCAATTGCTCTCGGTACCCTTTTTACGTTTCTCATGGAGACCTACCTATGAAATCTCAAAAAGGGCAAACTTTAGTTGAAACCGCGTTAATCATTCCGATTCTCTTAATGATACTTTTTGGTATTACGGATTTCGGCAGGATCTTCCATGTGTACTTAACACTAGACCATGCAGGTAGAGAAGCGGCTCGAGTTGCGACAGTTGGAGCTGATGACTCAATTATAAAGTTGAAAATAAAAGATGCTACAAGTGGTCTTGATCAAGATAAATTAACTATCTCGATAACACCAGAAGGAAAAGTGAATAGACTTAGTGGAAGTGACGTGGCCATAGAATTAACGTATCCGGTTGACTTTTTAACACCAATTATTGGTCAAATTATTGGGCCTTTTGATTTGGAAGACACTACAGTAATGAGGGTGGAATAGTGAGGAATATTTATCAGTCTATTCTTAAAGAGCAAAGCGGAATAGCTATGGTACTGGTTGCTCTATGTATGTTTATGATTATTGGTTTTACTGCATTAGTAGTAGATGTTGGAGGACTATATTTTGAAAAAAGTCGGCTTCAAAAAGCAGTAGATTCTGCTGTACTTGGAGGGGCACAGGTATTAAAAGTATCAGAGAGTGCTGCTGAAAACACAGGTATAGAGCTTGCTTTAGACAATGGATTCACAGTCGTTGTAGAAGAAGTAGATACTGGAGCTAACTTTATTGAAATACATAAAACAGTAAGTAAAGAACTAACATTTGCTAGAGTATTAGGAATCAATCAAACAAATGTTAGTGCAACTGCGCGAGCTGAAACGCTTCAGACCTTAATAGCAGGAGATGGAATTATACCTGTAGCTATTGAACAAGGTGATTATAGTGCAGGGGAACCCTATACCATGCATTTCCAAGCAGGAAATCCCAACAATTCATCTGTCAGTGGAAATTTTGGGTTCCTAGCAATAGATGGGCCTGGTGGGAATGATTTAAAAGAAGGAATTATTAATGGTTCTACTATGGAAGTAAGTGAAGATAAATTGGAATGGACAAAGACAGGTTTATCATGGGGGAATGTAAAAGAAGGTTTTCAAACTCGTATCGACCAAGATGCAGATATAATAAATTGCCAGTCATATGAAACAGCTGATAATACTTGTAGCCGTGTCGTAACAGTACCTATAGTTGAAACCTTTGTGGATTCAACCGGTAAGACATTGGTTAGAATTATTGGATTTGCTGCATTTTGGATTGAAGATGTGGTGCCAAATGGAAATGATAAAGCAGTAGTTGGGCGTTTCATTGATTATGTTCGTGGTGGTACTTTCGGAGCTGGTGAAAATTACGGAATCTATGGAGTAAAACTTGTGAATTGATTTTAAATAATATAAGTAGGTGAATTTATGAATTCTAAGAGAATTTGGATAATAGCAATGGTATTTGGACTAATTGCTGCAGGAATGATGTACGTATTGATCACAGATAATAAAAACCAGTCCACCACTGTCAAACAGACTACTCCAGAGGTTTCAAAAGAAGAGGAAAAAGAAAACGTTGAAGCAGAAGAACAAGTTGAAGAGGAAAATATCTATGAATATATTCCAGTTTCACAAGGGAAACGAGCTATAACACTAGAAGTCACTGACGTTCAAGGTGTGGCTGGATTAGTACGTCCCGGTTCATATATTGACGTTATTGCTGTTATGCAGCAACCTGAAGAAGAACAGATACTTCAGCATGACTCAGCCACACTTTTATTACAAAACGTGAAGATTCTTTCAGTTGGTCATGCTGCGGATGATGAAGAGACGATGAAACGTTATCAAATGATTACAGTTGAAGTAACACCAAAAGAGGGACTTGTTGTAAGTTTTTCATCGAGATATGAGCTGTATATTATGCTTAGACAAGATGGAGATGACAAAATTGAACCTGACGATACCCATATCCATGAAAATGAATTACATGAAGGGGTGTTTAACTAATGTTGAAAATAATATCCATAGCTGAAAATGAAGAATGGATATCAAAAATAGAGAATATTATCAGTAATCCAGAGTTCAACATAACTTGGGTAGCCAATGAATTTAAATTATATGAACAAATACAACCATTAAAACCAAGTATTGTTTTTTTACCAAATTCTCAATCTTATAATGTATATAGTTTATGTGGGAAGATATCCAGGGCATTCCCGTTAACAACGACAGTATTAGTATTTCATTCAGAACAAGAACTAGATATGAAGAGTGCCCTTAGAGCAGGTGCAGGGGATGTCATTTTCATGTCATCTCCTATAGATAAAATAAAAGAGGATATAAATCTAGCAATAGAAAAAAATAGTAATAAGTTGTTCCAACAACAGCAACTAAAACCAACTAAAATTGCAAGAGTCATCACAGTTTGTAGTACCAAAGGTGGGATTGGAAAAACTACTGTCGTCGTAAACCTTGCAGCTGCGTATGGGAAAAAATTAAAAGTAGCAGTTATTGATTTAGATCTTCAATTCGGTGATGTCGCCATGTATTTAGATGTAAAGCCAAGACAAACAATATATGACTGGGTTAAAGGCGATAAGGAAGGCAAAAAAATTGACAGCTATATGACTTATTATAAAGACGGTATTTCAATATTAGCTGCACCACTAAGACCTGAATTTGCAGATGTAATAACAGGGGATGATGTCAGGAAAGTAATAAAGATACTAAAACAACAGTTTGATATAGTGATTATTGATGTATCTAGTTACATGAATGAAATTGGTATTGTTGCTTTAGAAAATTCAGATGATATTTTATTATTGACCTATCTTGATTTGCCTACTTTACGGAATAGTAAAATTCTCATTGATACATTAGTTTCCCTTCAATTAGATGACCGTATAAAAGTAGTGTTAAATCGACAAATGAAGGTCAAAGGTCTAACAATGGACACGCTTGAACAAGTGATTGGAAAGAAAATTTTCTCAGCGTTACCTGTCATGGAAAAAGCCATGGTCATAGCGGTCAATGAAGGACAACCTATAAGTTACTCGTACCCAAGATCACAAGTAGCAAAGAATATTTTTAAAATGGCTGAGACATTATATAACCCATTCAATCAAACAGATAGCAAAGATAACAAGGCCAAAAAACATAAAGATTTTGTAGGGGGCCGTGTGTAATGTCCTTATTATCACGTTTAGGTGGAGACCATCTAGTTACAGAAGTTAAAAAGGATATGACGATTAACACATCAAGTAAGAAAGTAAAATCAACTGATTTGGAAGTTCGACTTCACAATGTTCTTGTCGAAGAACTGAAAAAACCTATAAATCAAAATCAAGAGCTTGAGCCACTAATCGAAAAGCTCACAGAGGATTTTTTGGGAGAAGAAGGAAAACATCTTACGTTCGAGGAAAAAAAGCAATTAAAACATGATATTTCACATGAACTTACAGGGTACGGACCGATTTCACCACTGCTTGCTGATCCTTCAGTTACTGAAATAATGGTGAATGGTCCAAATGCTGTTTACATTGAAGTAAACGGAATAATTGAAAAAACATCCATTCATTTTAGAGACGATTTACATGTATTACGAGTGATTGAAAAGATTGTTGCGCCATTAGGTCGGAGAATTGATGAAAGTGTTCCAATGGTTGATGCACGCCTACCGGATGGGTCTCGTGTCAATGCTATTATCCCACCACTCGCACTAAACGGACCCACGATTACTATTCGAAAATTTTCAAGTGTTCCTTTTACTATAAATGATTTATTACGGAAGAACTCATTAAGTGAAAACATGGCTCTTTTCTTAAAAGCCGCAGTTGAATCAAAGCTTAATATATTCATTAGTGGTGGTACAGGTTCTGGTAAAACAAGTACATTAAACGTTATATCGTCATTTATCCCTAATGGTGAAAGAGTTTTGACCATAGAGGACGCTGCTGAATTAAGACTTTCACAAGAACATGTCGTCTCGCTAGAATCTCGTCCACAAAACATTGAAGGACAAGGGGAAATATCCATTCGTGATCTTCTCCGAAATTCACTCCGTATGCGACCTGACCGAATTATTATCGGAGAGGTTCGTGGTGCCGAAACGTTAGACATGCTCCAGGCGATGAACACAGGTCATGAGGGAAGTTTAGGAACAGGCCATGCTAACTCTCCTAGGGATTTGTTAGCACGACTTGAAACAATGGTACTCATGGCAGGATTTGATTTACCAGTAAAGGCCATTCGCCAACAAATATCAAGTGCATTAGACTTAATTGTTCAACAAGCACGAATGAAAGACGGCTCTAGAAAAATAACAAGAATTACCGAAGTGTTGGGGTTAGAAGGTGATACGATTATTCTTCAAGATATTTTCATCTACAAAGAACAGAAAAATATTTCTACGGATGAAATTGAAAAGAAATTCATGACTTCTGGAATTCGTCCATACTGTATTGATAAGATAATGTTAGCTGGTCATGATATCAATGACATGTTTAAGGAGGAGTGGGTATGACAAACTCTCTCCTTTTTCTTCTAATCATTATATTTCTAATTTCTACTGTTCTTTTCAAACTAGTTCTTTCACTTGTTTTTGAGAAGGGTAAATACGACAAAAGATTAAAAAAATATATTGATATCAAGGTTAAGGATAAAACAACAAAAACGAATGATCGTAGTCAAAAACAACATAATTCATCTCTATTGAAAGTTAGTAAAGGGATTGAAAAGTTTATTAATCTTTCTAAAAATGAAATGCTCCTGACACAATCGGGGGTTAAACTTTCACTAGGGGAGTTATTTATTGGACGGGTCATGCTAACAATAATAGGCATGGCAATTGGCTACCTTAACAGCTATCACTTTATTATCATTTTAATCATTGGGGTGATTGGGTTTTATTTACCAATGATTTATGTCAAGAAAAAAAGAAAAAAACGTCTGCTATTGGCTTCAAAACAACTTGGAGATGCACTAGGTACAATGGCCAACGCACTTAGAGCTGGATTTAGCTTCATGCAAGCATTAAATATGGTCGCAAAAGAGATAAGCGAACCATTAGGGCCTGAATTCATAAAAGCATTACAAGAAATTAATTTTGGTATACCTGTAGAGAAATCGTTTCAAAATTTATTAGATAGACTACCAGATAAAGAGCTTGAAATTGTCTTAAATACACTGATTATCCAACGTTCAACTGGCGGAAACTTAGCTCAATTATTGGAGACCATGCAGGAAACCATATTTGATCGAGCAAGACTAAAAGATGAAGTGAAAACATTAACAGCTCAAGGAAAATTGTCTGGAATTATCATTACGATATTACCGATAGCACTTGGTTTTTATATTAAGCTTGTTAATCCAGAATACTTTCAACTATTATTCTCCCATCCACTTGGTTGGGCTATGGTGATTATTGGCTGTATTAGTATAGTTTTGGGATGGTTTTTTATAAATAAAATTGTACAAATTGAGGTGTAGCTTTGATTTCATTATTATTTATTCTATTTACTTCACTTTTCTTCATGCTTGTCGTAGGGGCTATTTTAAGTCAACTTTATAAACAGAAAATAGCTATAAATAGAAGAACAGCTAGTTATTTTGACATCGGAGAAGGAAAACGCAATACAAAACCTATTACAAAAAATGATCTAGTCTTTCTCAAAAAAGTTAGTGATAAAGTAAAGACTGTGATAGACCAAAAGACGCCTATATCAAAAAAGTATGAGTTAGAATTACGGCTGCGTGAGGCAGGATATCCTCTTAATTTATCATCAACTGATTTTAAATTTTTCCAACTCCTAATAGGGTTTGTTATATTTTTTTCTCTAAGCTTATTGTTGATGAAATTAGACACTACTATTTTTTCAAGCTTTTTTTTGGCGGGTCTGATGGCAGTGATTGCTATGTATTATCCTTCATTTTATTTAAGTGTGATTATAAAAAAGAGAAGGATTGCTATTCAAAAATCGATGCCGGATTTTTTTGATATGGTTAACCTATCAATTGAAGCGGGGATGGGTCTTGATGCTGCACTACTCAAAGTTTCCAAGAATTCAAAAGGACCTCTATCTGAAGAGTTTCTACAAACGATAGAGGATATGAAACTTGGAAAGTCCAGAAGAGAGGCATTTTACGATTTACGGAAGCGAGTTCCTGTTCACCAGTTTCAAAGTATTATTACATCGTTAATTCAAGCAGATATGTTAGGTGTTGGAATGGCCAAGGTCATACGTTCTTTGACAGGGAGAATACGGGAACAAAGAACACAATTAGCCAGGGAGCAAGCGATGAAGGCTCCAGTTAAAATGATATTTCCAATGATGTTCTTTATATTTCCAGCACTCTTTATTGTCATGTTAGGTCCATTAGTTATTTATTTAATTCAAACGATTTTATAGAGGTAAGAAAAACCGGGCAAAGATGCCAGGTCCTTTTAAGAAGAGTAACATAGAAACCCGGTGATTTCCGCTACGGTGGACGCTTTTCGCGGGCATGACTTCAGTCTCCTCGTCACTGCGTTCCTGTGGGGCCTTCAGCTCACGCTATTCCCGCAGAAGTCGCCACCTGCGCTTCAATCAACTAGTGTGAATCTATCAATCATTGCAGCGAATTATAATTAGAGTAACAAGTATTTGAATCGTGAGCTATACAAAGATAGCAGGAGCACTTCTCCTACACTATTTCTAAAAAAGGGAAGACTTGTTCAAAATACCAGAATGTCAGTGTTCATGATGCAAACATCTGCATTTTCTATTACTTAAATTACCAGTGACTTTCTTTCACTTAAAAAGCATATACTCACTTCTATTTAAGTTGTATTTTCTTTTCTCATAAATTCGAAAACAATTACTTGATTGAAGCGGAAGGTGGCGACTCCTACGGGATCAGCGGGACAGGTGAGACCCCGCAGTGGAGCGCCAGCGACCGAGGAGGCTTACCGCCCGCCCCGTGGAAAGCGTCCGCCTGGAGTGCAAAGCAGCGTTAGAACCTAATCCTTAAAATGCCGAGAATACTGAATTAATAGCACACCAATTTTATATACTTTTTTATCTTTTCAAAAAACCCATTTAGTGAGTGAACACTAAATGGGTTTTTAAATAATTGTGGCACTAGAAAACTGGATTTTCTAGTTACTAGTTATTTCGTGTTAATTTTGTTAGGAACCTCTATAGACCAACCAAATGGATCTTCCAAAGTTCCCGTTTGGATACCTGTTAGCGTATCATATAATTTTTGTGATATTTCACCTGTTTGACCACCGTTTAAGAGCATTTTTTCATTGTTCCAGAATAATTCACCTACTGGGGCAATAACAGCTGCTGTTCCTGTACCGAATGCTTCTTCTAGCTTTCCTTCGGCATAAGCTTGTTTAATCTCTTCCATAGAAATACGACGTTCAGTTACAGGTATGTTCCAATGTCGAAGTAATTGAAGGATTGATTTACGAGTAACTCCTTCTAGAATACTGCCATTCACCGAAGGGGTTACAACTTCTCCATCAATAATAAAGAAGATATTCATACTGCCAACCTCTTCAATATATTTACGCTCAACTCCATCTAACCAAAGTACCTGTGAATAACCTTTGTCACCAGATAATTGCTGAGCTTTTAAACTAGCGGCATAGTTACCACCTGTTTTCGCTGTTCCAGTTCCACCAGCAACAGCACGTACATATTCGTTTTCAACAGCAATTCTAATAGGGGCAATTCCTTCTTTGTAATAAGAACCTACTGGAGATAGAATAATGATAAACTGATATTTAGTTGATGGTGCTACACCTAAGTAACTTTGAGTTGAAATGATAAATGGACGAATATATAAAGATGTTCCTATTGCAGAAGGAACCCATTCACGATCAACATCAACTAGTTGTTTAAGAGCTTCTAATGCGAAGTCTTCATCAACATGAGGAATACACATACGATCATTTGATTTGTTAAGTCTTTTAAAGTTTTCATCAGGTCTAAATAAAAGTACTTGTTCTTTTTTGTTTACATATGCCTTTAATCCCTCGAAAACGGATTGGCCATAGTGGAAAACCATTGCTGCGGGATCTATTGAAATAGGTTGATATGGAATAATGCGTGGATCATGCCATCCTTCACCTAATGTGTAATCCATAATAAACATGTGATCTGTAAAGGTTGTACCAAACTGCAGTTGATCAGGTGGCTGTTTTTCCTTTTTATTTTCACTTAAGGTAACGCTAATTTTGTTAGATGTCATAGTTGTTTCTCCTTGTTTTTTATATTTACGGGTTTTCTGTAAACCGATATATAAACTACATTGTACATCTTTTTTGAATATTGTAACAACAGTTAGATTGAAATATTATTAAAATATTTTTACGATTAAAAGATTTCTTAATATTCTGTTATTGTTTGACGTTTATTTAGTTGATTGGTATATTAGAGGTAATAGTTATTAACTGCCAAGTCTGTAATTCTCTATTTTCTGGCTGATAGGAACCAGTAATTAACAATATCAAAAGACCTCCAAAATTCCCCTAGGTTCTACACTTTATTCACCAATAGTACACTAGATACAAGGAACTATTTAATACTCGATAGCCAATTTTGTCTCACGTAAATTAATAAACGACTAATACTGAGGAGGAGCAAAGTATGAAAGAGTTAATTGAATTGGACAAAAAGCATTTTATTCACCCAACATCTTCTATTCAACTACAACAAGAAAGTGGAGCAAAGTTAATTATTGAAAAAGGGGATGGCATCTATTTAACAAATATGGATGGAAGAGTGTTCATTGATGCCATGTCGTCTTTATGGAATGTGAATATAGGACATGGGAGAAAAGAAATGGCTGAAGTTGCAATGGAACAAATGAACAAGTTAGGATACAGTTCAGCTTTTTCATCGTTTAGTAACGAACCAGCAATTCGGTTAGCCAAAAAAATTTCCGATCTTTCTCCTCCGAAATTAAATGCAGTATTCTTTACATCTGGAGGATCACAATCAAATGATTCCGCCATTAAACTGGTACGTCATTATTGCGAAATCCAAGGCCATCCTGAACGTAATAAGATTATATTGCTAAAGAGAGGGTATCACGGTGTTGTTGCTGGTGCGAAGAGTACAACCGATATATCTGAATACTGGGAAATGGATGAACATACAAAGACTAGTTTTGCCCATGCTGAAAACCCGTATGAAATCGGCACAAGTAGATCACTTGCTTCAATAAGAGAAGAAATTGAGAAGGTAGGATCTGAAACAGTAGCAGCATTTCTAGCAGAGCCAGTGCAAGGAACCGGAGGTGTTCTTATTCCTCCAAGCGATTATTTTCAGGAAGTACGTAAACTTTGTGATGAATACGGAATCTTGTTTATAGCAGACGAAGTTATTACAGGATTTGGTCGTACTGGGAAAATGTTCGGTATAGAACACTGGGATGTGGAACCTGATTTAATAACTTTTGCTAAAGGTGTGACTAGTGGGTATTTTCCACTCGGCGGTGTCATCATGTCCGATGAAATTCACAATGTGTTAAAAGATAAATCACATGGAATCTTATTCCAAGGCTTTACGAATAGTGGACATCCAACTGCGGCTGCTGTTGCTTTGAAAAATATTGACATTATTGAAACTGAAGGGCTTGTTGAGAACGCCAAAAAAATGGGTGAAGAACTATTAAAAGGTTTAATAGAAGTTAAACACAAAACGAGAATTGTAGGAGATGTACGGACGATTGGACTCCTTGGAGCAATGGAATTTTTACACGATCCAATCTCTCCCCAAAATTTAAAGTTGGCACCGAGAGTGGTCGAGGCTTTACATGTAAGAGGAGTAATCTGCCGCGCAGTAACATTTGACGGTTGTGATATTCTCTGCTTTTCTCCTCCCCTAATAATTAATAAAGAACAAATCAAAACACTTACAAAAAAACTGACTGAATCTATTAAGTCAGTTGAACAAGAATTGGCAAGTCAACTATTAAAACTCTAGTATCACAAAGAACATCTTCATTAGAGATATTAATATATTAACTTATATACAGTATCATGGCCACATCACGGCTAAGACAAATTTGATTAACAATTAACACACCTGCAGAAAGTAGCAGGTGTGTTTTTCTTTTTCACTACGGTTCTTCTAGATTCTTAAATGACTCATATTGTATGCGTTAGTTCTTGTAATACAGTGCTAATAATGCGAGACGTTAACATTCATTATTGGACTTACATATCGCTATGATTTCACGCTATAAAACTTTCTTATACATAGTATTAAAAAATTGAAATGGCTAATCCTAAAAGTTTATAAGATGTAGCCTTTTTACTAACTTAAGTTTCGCACCTTGA
>NZ_ALJG01000225.1 GCF_000286315.1 Paenisporosarcina sp. TG20
TTGTTGGGGTGCGAAACTTAAGTATTTATTTAAGAATACGATTAATATTCTGTTAAAGTGCATAGCCTATAGATAGTAAAACAAATAATATGAGGTGATCACTTCTGACTATCTTGGCGCTAATCGTAATGGTTTTGAATACGTTGGATGGGGTTTTTACCTATATTGGTTTGAAGAATCTTCAAATGGTAGAGGCTAATCCTTTTCTACGTACACTAAAGCCAGAGTCTGTACTCGTACTTAAATTACTTTTAAGTGGATTGTTAAGTTATGTTATATTTAATAAAGGTCTTATTAGGTTTGGTAAGAAGTTTCAAATCCTTTTGTCAATGGTCATAGCAGTTTATTCAGGCGTAATCTTGTTACATCTCTTTTGGTTAATCCCATTCTTATTTTAATATATTTCATGTTTGGTAAAAAAATAACCAAAATTGATTGTAAGAAAATCGCAACAATACAAGGATGATGCTATAAAGAGGCGTCGTCCTTGTATTTTTCCTATAAATGGATTTGGGTTTTCAGGAGTATTTATATATAATGTACATTATAGTAAGAAAGTAGTGTGAAGATTTATTAGTTAATGGGGGTATGCATAATTTGCTTATCAAGAATAAGAGAATCTTGATTGCCGCCGTTTACTTGCACAAACATCTTACCTGCAGAAGTAAGTAACTTTTCTGCTTCTTCCTTCGACATAGAAGGTTTTAAAAAAAATATTTGTAATGCTTGTACCGTATCTTCATTAACTGTTGTTCGAATCGAATCGATAAAAGGGCTACCAAATGGTCCCAATTCATCTTGAATTGTTAAGGTCCCATTTAAGTTATTATCTCGTCCATTGATACCTGTTAACGAAGTCTTAGAATTACCAATAAATATATTAATATCACCTTTTATATGAGATACATCATATAAACCTATAGGAATTTCAAATTGTAGGGAAAAGAAGTTATTTAGATCTACCCCACTGTTAAAAGGCTGCAAATAGTTTTGGTTTCGAATGCGACGCATCAACGCCTCCATTGAAGGACAATATCGACCTGGATTTGACCCGAATTTTTTCCATAATCCTCTCCATTCCTTAATCCCCTGATATTCCGTCAACTCTTTATCTTGTAAATCGATAAATAAGTGTTCTTGATATAAACGTATTCGTCCTTTTAACATTTGAGGAGATTCTGATACCGTAAATTTGGTATAATGAATAATGCCTATTTTAATGTTTTTTTCTATTTGAAAAATGGATGGGTCGATTGAAATTGTCATAATATCATCACCTCACTGTATAATTTTCAAAGAAGATTGTATCATTGAATCTTCTTTATTTAAATCACTTCAATAAGCTTGGTTATCGTTTAAAACCTTTAAATTAGTTTAGCATAAGGAAGGAGAAGTTATCATGAATATAGATCAGTTTCAACAAGAGTTAGTTTCGTATGCGAACTCAATTGGTATTGATAAAATTGGCTTTGCTTCTTCTGACCCTTTTCGTGAACTGAAGAATCGTTTAAAGCGGCAACAAGAACTTGGTTACCAATCTGGCTTTGAAGAGCCAGATATTGAAAAACGGACGACCCCAACACTTCTATTGGATGAAGCAGAGAGTATTATTGCAATAGCAATTGCCTATCCATCTCGCATGGATAATGCACCACAAGGAAAGAAAGGCGAAAGAAGAGGTATTTTTGCAAGGGCGTCCTGGGGAATTGACTATCACACGGTGTTACGAGACCGTCTAGCTAAATTAGAACAGTTTATTGCTGAATATACTCCTAATGCCAAAACTCGCTCTATGGTGGATACTGGTGAGTTATCAGACCGTGCTGTAGCAGAGCGAGCAGGAATCGGTTGGAGTGCTAAAAATTGTGCGGTTATTACTCCTGAGTTTGGTTCATATGTATATTTAGGTGAAATCATTACAAACATTCCCTTTAAACCAGATACACCAATGGAGGATGAATGTGGAGATTGTCGGCTATGTTTAGATGTTTGTCCAACGGGAGCTTTGATTGAAGGTGGTCAGCTAAACGCACAACGCTGTATCGCATTTTTGACGCAGACAAAAACATCGTTACCTGATGAGTTTCGTACAAAAATAGGTAACCGTATCTATGGATGTGATACGTGCCAAACAGTTTGTCCAAAAAATAAAGGGAAGTTTAATAGGCATCAACTCGAATTCCAAGCTGATCCGGAAATTGCCAAACCATTACTCGTACCACTATTGAAAATGAGTAATAAAGAATTTAAAAAGAAGTTTGGACATGTGTCAGGATCTTGGAGGGGAAAGAAACCGATACAACGAAATGCTATATTAGCACTTGCGCATTTTAAAGAAGAAAGTGCAATTCCAGATTTAATTGATTTGCTTGAAAATGATGTGCGTCCAGTAATTCGTGGAACAGCTGCATGGGCAATTGGGAAAATTGGCACAGAAGATGGACGCTTTGCACTTAATCAAGCACTACAAATAGAAAAAGAAGCTGAAGTGGTTGAAGAAATATATAAAGGCTTAGCTTTTCAAACTGTTAATTAAGGAAGTGAACCTATGGTAATACACATTGTTTTATATCAACCGCAAATACCTGCCAATACAGGAAATATTGCACGTACTTGTGCAGCGACCGATACAAAGTTACATTTAATTCGTCCACTTGGTTTTTCGACAGACGATAAGATGCTAAAGAGAGCTGGACTGGATTATTGGGAACATGTTGATATTCATTATTACGACGGCCTAGAAGAAATGTTTGATAAGTACCCTCAAGGGGAGTTTTTCTTCCTTACAAAACATGGATCTATTCCCCATACATCATTTAACTTTAGCAATCGAGATAAAGATATATTCTTTATTTTTGGAAAAGAAACATCCGGACTCCCTCGAGACTTAATTGATGACAATAAAGATAGATGTTTACGTATCCCCATGAATGATAATGTACGTTCTTTAAATTTATCAAACACAGCAGCAATTTTAATATATGAGGCACTACGACAACAAGATTATCCGAATTTAAAATAAAAAACAGGATTGCTAATTACTAGCAATCCTGTTTTAATATTCTATTTCTTTTCAGATGCACCTGGTTTGTCATCGTACCCTGCCGTGAAAATCGCAGCAAGGAATGCAACAGTAATACCAAGAATAAGAAGTAAGCCCATGGATATTGCCTCCTTTAAAGAAAATTACATTATCATACCTTCTTATAGTATAGCTTACTTCATTTCAAAAAGAAATATTCTCTGCGCTGTAAATATGGCAATTATGTTTCATTCAGTGTGGTAAGAATAATAATTGATATAAGAATAGCGCTGCAAAGATATACAGTAAAGGGTGTACTTTACGTGCTTGACCTTTAAAAATCTTTAACAAAGGATACAAGATGAAACCAAGTTCTATGCCTGTAGCAATACTTGAAGTTAAAGGCATAGTTAAAATAATAATGAATGCTGGAAATGCTTCATCAAACGAATCCCAGTCAATGTTCTTCACTGCGCTAATCATCAAACTACCGACAATGATTAAGGCAGGAGCAGTAATAGCAGCTACACTTGATAATGAAGCAACAAGCGGCCCAAAGAAAGCGGCAATGGTGAATAGTATGGCTACAGTAATAGATGTTAAACCTGTACGGCCACCAACCGCTACACCTGCAGAAGATTCGATATAAGCAGAAGTAGGGCTAGTACCAAACATTGCTCCAACTGTGGTAGCAACTGAATCAGCTAGTAAAGCTTGCTTAGCTCGTGGCATTTTGTTACCTTTCATTAAACCAGCTTGTTTCGCGACACCAATCATCGTTCCTGTTGTATCAAACAACGTAACGAGAAGGAAGGAAATTACGATTCCAAACATACCATATTCAAATACATCCATTAAAGCGATTCCTGGATTCCACACTATTACTCCTTCAGGCAAAGAAGGGAGTTGAATAGGGCTTCCTTTGAACGTTAATTGACCAGTGAAGAATGCAATAATACCTGTAGCAATCATTCCGTAGAATAATGCTCCATAAACATTCATGACCATTAAAATTAAGGTCACTAGAAGTCCAAACAATGTTAGTAACACCGGAGCACTTGTTATATCACCAAGTTTAACTAAATTCTGTGGATGTGCCTCAACTAGACCGGATAAACGCAAGCCGATAAATGCAATAAATAGACCAATACCGGCCGTGATTCCATTCTTCAAATTTTCAGGAATAATTTCTATTAGTTTCTTCCTTAAAGGTGTTAATGATAGAAGAATAAATAAAATTCCGGCAATAAAAACAGCTGAAAAAGCGGTAATATAATTAATTTCGCCATTTGATGAAATGACCACTGTATAAGTAAAAAATGCATTCAGACCCATACCTGGTGCGATTGCAATTGGATAATTTGCAAACAAACCCATCCATAACGTACCAACGACAGCCGAAATGATTGTAGCTAAGAAGACTTGATCAAATGGTACACCTGCATCAGCTAGGATAACCGGATTTACAATTACAATGTAAACCATCGTAAGAAAAGTAGTCATTCCAGCTAGCATTTCAGTTTTTACATTAGTTTTATGTTCTTGTAAGTGAAACATGGTGTGTCTCCTTTCGAAAAGACGAACAAAATGAACAACATTCCATATATTATTCGTTTTTAAGTCATAAAGCAATAGTTTTCGTAAAAAACTCTTCAAAAAATCTTCTTACTCGTAATATCGAGATTCCATTTGTACAATAGAAGAATACGATTAGAAAGGATGAGGAAATGACATTAACTTTACAATCGACCAAAACGTTACATAATGGTGTTGAAATGCCACGTCTTGGGTTAGGTGTTTATAAAATGACGAACCCTGAAGAATCAATAAATGCAATGACTGTTGCTCTAAAAGTAGGCTATCAAGCCATTGATACCGCTTCGCTTTACGGCAACGAACGAGAAGTTGGAGAAGCTGTCCGCGCATCAGGTATAAAACGTGAAAAGCTATTTATTACAACAAAAGTGTGGAATTCTGATCAAGGATATGACCAGACATTACGTGCATTTGAAAGTTCTTTGGAAAAACTGGGGTTTGATTATGTAGATTTGTATTTAACACATTGGCCTGTTAAAGAATTATTTACTGAAACGTACAGGGCAATTGAACGTCTGTATGACGAAAAATTAATTCGTGCAACTGGTGTTTCGAACCATAACCAGCATCATTTAGAAAAGATACTTGCAAAAGCAAATATAAAACCAATGGTGAATCAAATTGAATTAAACCCGCGTCTAACACAGTATGACCTGAGAACGTTTTGTGCAGACAATCATATCGCTGTGACTTCTTGGTCTCCATTAGCACGTGGAGGATTGTTAGATGAACCATCACTAATTCGTATGGGTATGAAATATAGTAAGACACCTGCTCAAATTATTATTCGTTGGCATTTGCAACACGGCTTAACAGTAATCCCTAAATCAGTAACACCTGAAAGAATTGTATCAAATGCAGACGTTTTCAATTTTGAATTATCATTCGAAGACATGAAGAACATTGATTCGTTAAATCTAAATGAACGAACAGGTGCTGATCCAGATAATTTTGAATCACGCTTTTAAATTAAAAGAGATTCTCCAAGTCTTATTAGACTTGAGGAATCTCTTTTAATTTATGGTGAAAACTTTATCTTCACATACTCATTTGTAGTCTTCAACAACAATCATTTCTTTTGTAATAGGGTGGGTAAATTGTAATTTTTTCGCTTGTAATGAATAATTATCTGCTCTCGTTCTTGAACCATACATTCTGTCACCAGTAATTGGATAACCAATTGAGCTGAAGTGAACCCGAATTTGATGCGTGCGTCCTGTTTCCAAAATAACATGTACTTTGGTGAAATTGGCATCTTGTCCAACGACTTCAAAATGAGTAATAGCCGTTTGACCAGAAGGAGATACAGCCCTGCGCGCTGAATCATGACGGTCTTTACCGATTGATGTACGAATTGAACCACTTTTTTGTGTCATAAACCCATCGACAATTGCTTCATAAGTCCGAATGATTTGTTTGTCCTCTAGCATACGATCAAGCATGGATTTGATAAGGGGATGTTTGGCAATTAATACTAATCCTTTTGTTCCTTGATCAAGTCGATGGACATGTTCCGCATAGACTCCACCTTGTTTATTCACATGTGAAATGACATGATTCATACATGTACCAGTTTGTCCTGGATCATTTGGATGGGTTGCCATGTCTGCAGGTTTAGAGACAATTAGCACATGTGCATCTTCAAACAAAATAGGTACTTCACAAACATTGGTTGCCACATAAGATGATGGCTCTACATTCACATTAAACGTTAGGTTTGTCCCTTTTGGATAATGGTGTTGCCATACCATAGGCTCTCCTGCTTCATTTAGTACACTTTTAGCCATGCGCATTTCATGCATAACTTTCTTGCCAACTTGAAAATCGTCACGTAATAGTTGTTCGATGGTAATATTGTCTTGTTGTAACGCATATTGAAAAGTTGTAATCATTTATATTCCTCCTAAAAAGAGACCATGTACGATTACATGGTCTACAGGTATTTCTATTTTAATACAATATCATTAAAAAATGTTTTAATATTTTGTTCTGGTTGATTTCCAACCATACGTGAAACTTCTTTTCCATCTTCAAAGTAAATTATTGTTGGCGTTGCTTCAATCTTGTAATCATTCCAACCTTGTTCAAACTCATAGATATTGTATTGTACTAAGTCAACTCCCATATCTGCAGCAATAGGCATTAACACGGGGGTCATTGCTCTACAATGTTCGCATATTGGACTGAAGAAGTAAGCCGTTACAGGTTCTCCACTTTCAATACTTGATTGTAATTCATCAGGTAGAATAATGTTTTGATAGTACTCATCATCTAATTGGTCAATCGTCTCTTGTTTTAAATCATTTGTCTTATATTTATTGTCTGCTAGTTTTTTGTCGTTAGACATAGTATTTAAGACAATAATTAAAGCAAAAATGGCAATGATTATACCACCAAAAATTAATAATTTCTTCATTACTTTTCCCCCTTTGAAGCCTTCAATAACATGAAACTTGTAATAGCAATAAGAATAAATGCAGTTAGTGCTAGAAATGGAATGGTGATGAAACCAAAGATATTGATATATTCACCTGTACAAGGCACGCGTCCACACGATGGTGAATTCTCAGACAACAAATTAATCTTTTGTAATCCATAATGATACAGAGAAATTATACCACCAATGACTGAAAAAGTTGCAGTCGTAACTGCAATCCGTACATTTTTTTGTACATAGGCAATACCTAATATAAGAACGAGTGGGTACATGAAGATTCGCTGGATCCAGCATAACTCACATGGTTCATAGCCTCTTATTTCTGAGAAGAAGAGAGAACCCATTGTAGCTGTAAAAGCTGTAACCCACATAAATAACAACATATTTTCTGATTTTTTAGACATGTTCTAATCTCCTCTTCTGAGGGTAAACTCATAATAAAGTATAATTCTAAGTTCACAACATGTAAAATATTTTCAACGGAGACCAAAATCTTGGTATAATGAAATAGAAAGCTTATGAAGGAGACGATACTATTATGTCAGAGGAATTTGATTTATCACAATTTGAAGTAAGCATGGTAATTAGACAAAGTACCATGGATGATATAGAACCAATTTTAACAATGCAAAGACTTTGTTTCCCAGGTATGGATCCATGGAAGGTAGATCAATTACGCAGTCATTTAAGTATTTTCCCAGAAGGTCAGGTTGTTGCTGAACTGGATGGTGTAATTATAGGATCTTGTTCTAGTTTAATTATAAATTTTGATGAGTACGACGATCGTCATTCATGGTCTGATGTCACGGATGCAGGGTATATTACGAACCACAACCCAGAAGGATATAATTTATATGGTATTGAAGTGATGGTGCATCCAGAATATCGACGTATGAAAGTGGGTCAACGTTTATATGAAGCACGAAAAGAAATAGCACGTCAGTTTAATTTGAAGTCCATAATTATCGGGGGACGAATTCCAAATTATCACAAACATTCAACAGAAATGTTACCACGTGATTATGTAGATGCTGTATCCAGACACAAAATTTATGATCCAGTATTAACATTCCAAATTATGAATGGCTTTACGCTTATGCGTATTAATCCCAACTACTTACCTGATGATCGTGCTTCTGGAAAGTATGCAACACTTATGGAATGGAACAATGTTGACTATAAACCAATGTCGAAACGTCATTTTAAGACGAGTTATCCAGTCCGTATTTGTGTTGTTCAATACATGATGCGAGCAATTGAGTCGTTTGATGATTTAGCAAATCAGTGCGAGTATTTTGTGGACGTAGCCTCTGATGCCCATTCCGACTTTGTGGTGTTTCCAGAGATTTTCACCACTCAACTAATGTCATTTCTAAATGAACCATCACCGAGTCGTGCTATTCGACGTTTAACTGAATACACACCTCAATATATTGAACTCTTTACTGATTTAGCTATCCGATACAACGTTAATATTATCGGCGGGTCACATTTTGTAAAAGAAGAGAATGATGAAATTTATAATATTGCTTACCTTTTCCGCCGTGATGGTTCAATTGAGAAACAATATAAAATTCACATTACACCAAATGAACGCAAGTGGTGGGGAATTAGCGCAGGTGATTCAGTTCGTGTCTTTGATACTGACTGTGGGAAAATTGCAATTCAAATTTGTTATGATATTGAGTTTCCTGAAGTTGCAAGAATTGCAACGGATATGGGAGCAAATATTATCTTCGTACCATTCTGTACAGAAGATAGACAAGGATTTTTACGCGTTAAGTATTGTGCACAAGCTCGTGCAGTTGAAAATCAAATTTATACCGTTATTTCAGGGACAGTTGGAAACTTGCCACAAACTGAAAATATGGACATTCAATATGCACAGTCTGGTATTTATGCACCTTCTGATTTTGAATTTGCTCGCGATGGAATTGTTGGAGAAACGAGTCTAAATCTAGAAATGGTGTTAATCGGAGACGTAGATTTAGAAATTTTACGTCGTCAACGACAAGACGGTACTGTAAAACAATTAAAAGACCGTCGTCATGATGTATATGGTATAGAATATAAAAAAGGTTGAGGAATGAGTGCCGCTTCGAATTTTATGTAGCTCCAAGCGCCATCTCACCACCAATTCTAATGGAGGAATAAAAATGAGTTATCAACAAACTGCCGAAAAATGGTTAGCTTTCAATCATCTTGAAGTAGAATTGAAAGAACAGCTTTCAGCCATATCCCAAGATGAAAAACGCTTGGAAGATGCATTTTATAAGGATTTAGAATTTGGTACTGGTGGAATGCGCGGAGAAATTGGTGCAGGGACGAACCGTATGAATACATATACGGTTCGTAAAGCTTCTCAAGGATTGTCGGATTATATCAAATCTGCCGGACAAGAGGCCATGAAAAAAGGGGTTATTATCGCCTATGATAGTCGCAGAAAATCTCCAGAATTTGCGCATGAAGCGGCAAGTACGTTCGCGAAAAATGGTATTCAAGCGTATGTATATGACCAACCTCGGACCACTCCACAGCTATCATTTAGCGTTAGAGAACTAGGCGCATATATGGGTGTAGTGGTAACGGCAAGTCATAATCCTCCTGAATACAATGGTTATAAAGTCTACGGAGAAGATGGTGCACAGCTTAATTTAGAAGATGCTAAAGCAGTAATTACCCATGTTCAAAGAGTAGGTGATGAACTGGCAGTTGAAGCAGGTAATTATGAAGACCTAGTTAAAACTGGGATGATTGAAATAGTTGGGCGTAAATTAGATGAGGCTTATCTTAAACTTGTTGAATCGGTTCAACATCATCGTGAACTTACAGGGAAAGATGATTTAAAAGTTGTATTCTCACCACTACATGGAGCTTCAGGTTCTACTGTTCGTGAATTGATGAATAGAGTGGGTTACACTAATTTTACTTATGTAGAAGATCAAATGGAACCCAACGGTGATTTTCCTACTTTGAGTTCTGCAAATCCTGAAGAAGCTGCTGCCTTTGAACTGGCGATACAGCAAGGTAAAGAAGTGTTTGCAGATATTTTGATTACAGCTGATCCAGATGGGGACAGAGTAGGAGTAGCTGTTAAGCAAGAAGACGATTATGTGTTACTGACGGGGAATCAAACTGGTGCAATATTAATTGAGTATCTGTTAACTCAGTTAAATGATAAAGGGATCATGCCCACGAATGGACGTGTCTTTAAAACGATCGTAACATCTGATTTAGGGAAAGTCATTGCAGAATCTCATGGGGCATCGACTGAAGATGTGTTAACTGGATTTAAATTTATTGGCGAAAAAATACAGCAATACCAACTTACAAAAGAATTTAAGTTTTTGTTCGGCTACGAAGAGAGTTATGGCTATTTAATTAAGCCATTTGCACGCGATAAAGATGCTATTCAAGCAATTCTATCAATCTCAGAAGCAGCCGCTTTTTATAAGATGCAAGGCAAGACCTTATTGAGTGTGTTACATGAGTTATACGTGCGTCATGGTTATTATCTCGAGGGCCTCGTTTCTGTTATGAAGAAAGGTTCAGACGGAGCACTTGAGATTAAAGGATTGTTAACTAATTTACGTAATAATCCTCTAAGTGAAGTTGCAGGTATTGCAATTTTGTCTCAAGAAGACTATTTAACACAAACTCGAAGTTTCACAGATGGTCGGGACGATGAGAAACTACTATTACCACAAGCTGACGTACTTAAATACTTCTTAGCAGATGGTTCATGGATATGTGTTCGCCCGAGTGGAACTGAACCAAAGATAAAATACTATATTGGTGTGACGAGTCCATCTGAAATTGATAGTAAAGAAAAACTTGATGCCATAACTACACAATTCACAGCGGAAATGGATAGTCGTTTCAGCTTGTAAAACAAAACCCTATTAGTGAATTCGCTAATAGGGTTTTGTCTACAAAATAAGAGAGTATATGTTTTTCCGAGTTATAGCTTTGAACTGGAAGTAGCTATGTCAAGCTCCAAGCGCCAGCCCGCGGGCACTTTTTGGGTCTGAAAGACGAATCGTTCGTCTTTCATCCTTCCAGCGACGCCGTCGGGCTAAAAGGCGCTTTGCGCTTTTCTTACAACATAAGAAAGTGTATAAATTGATGTGCCAAGAACTCAGTGTTC
>NZ_ALJG01000226.1 GCF_000286315.1 Paenisporosarcina sp. TG20
TTGGGTGAGACCCCGCAGTGGAGTAGTAATGGAACAAAGGCTACGGACGCCACATCATGTGGCAACGCCTTCGTGACCAACATCCTGTTGGCCTGACGAGGCTCTCCGCCCGCCCCGTGGAAAGCGTCCGCCTGGAGCGCAAATCAGCGGTATCATACTAGAAACTACTCCTAAAAACACCATGAATACTGGATTCATGGCTCACTAAATTTATATGCTTTCTTATTTTGTAAAAAAACGGCCTCAATTTGAGACCGCCACTGAATGAATTACATATAAATGATAAAGAATAATACTGCTGCTAATACCAATCGATAAATCGCAAATGGTGTTAGCTTTACACGATCAATTAATTTTAAGAAGAACTTAATAGAAATGAGTGCAAAGACAAAAGCACTTACAAATCCAACGATATAAAACGATAGATGATCCGGTTCAACATACTCCCAATTTTTTAACAGGGACAAGAAACTAGCACCGAACATAATTGGTACAGCCATGATGAACGTGAAATCAGCAGCTGTCCGGTGATTCATTCCGAGTAGTACACCACCTGAAATGGTCGCACCTGAACGTGAAAATCCTGGCCATAAAGAAAAACATTGTACAAGCCCAACAGAGAAAGCTTGTTTATATGTAATCTGGTCTAATGTTTTCGTTTTTGGTACTTTCGGTCCGAGTTTATCAGCCGCAATCATTAAAAAGGCTCCAATAACTAATCCAATTAACACTGTGTCAATAGAAAACAGATGCTCATCAATATAATCTTCAAACAATAAGCCCAACACACCAGCTGGAATTAATCCAACGATGACATGTGATAATTTTAACTGTGAACCTGGTTTTGACTCTTTTAATTGATATAACCCAACTAGACTGAATAAACGTTTCCAAAAAACCACTACAACCGCCATAATTGATCCTAATTGAATCACAATTTTAAAGGTATTTGCTGAGTATTTACCTAGAAATTCAGATGTTTTTAACCACATATCATCAACAATAATCAAATGTCCGGTAGAAGAAATGGGAGCAAACTCCGTCATCCCTTCCACGAATCCTAATATTAACGCCTTAAACAACTCAAATAATTCCATAATATCTCCCTATGCTCTTTTTTTTCGGAATTGAATATACCACCAAATAGCAGCGAGTCCTACCAGCACTATAAGAACGTAAGCAATATTTGAATAAACGTCCATGACGCCAACAATAGACTCCCAGTTATCTCCAACTGCTGCTCCAACCGATACTAAAGCAGTGTTCCAAATGAGCGTTCCTACTGTCGTGAATAACAAAAATAATCCAAATTTCATATTCGACATCCCTGCAGGAATCGAAATTAAACTACGAATTAAAGGAATTAAGCGACAAAATAATACCGTCCAAATGCCGTACTTATCAAACCATGCATCTGCTTTGTAAATATCTTTTCTCGTTAAACGTAAAACACGTCCATAGCGATCGACGATTTTCTCTAAGCGTTTCACGTCTAACTGCAAGCCTATTCCATAAAGGATAATGGCCCCTACTACAGAACCAGCGGTCGATATCAAAATAACACCTATTGGCGTCATGGATGTTTGCGTCGTCATATAGCCACCAAACGTCAAAATGACTTCAGATGGAATAGGCGGAAAGATATTTTCAAGCATGATGAGTAAAAATATACCTATGTAACCGTACTGGCCCATGATATCAGTAATCCAGTTTTCCATACTCAATCTCCACCTTCTGTCAAACAACTTTACTCTTCTTGATCTATATCTTCCTTAGAAAACTTTACAGTAATGGACCAAATCTCCGAACGCGAACCTAACCGAATTGGAGGTCCCCAAAAACCAAATCCTGAAGAAACAAAAGTATGCATTGCCCCTTTAAGTTTATATCCATAATCCAGTTCAAACAAGCGACCCGTAAATAAATGATTCGGCCACATCTGCCCACGGTGCGTATGACCTGACACATGCACATCAACTTTTAGCTCTGATGGAGTCTTTAAATCAAATGGCGTATGATCCATCACAAACCAAGGTAACTCTTCATTATCCGGCTTTAAACTCGCCAAAGACTTGCGCTTTCCATTCGTCGCATCTTCTCTTCCTGATACATAGAACGCCTTGTCGATAAGAATAGTTTCATCTAACAACATCCGGACACCAGCCTTCCTCATTTCTTCGACCAAAAGAGGAATTTTGCGTCCATAATATTCATGATTTCCGACTACCCCATAAACACCATATGTCGATTTCAACTGCTTCATGACCTCAGACATCCCATCTGCGACAAACCAAATCGGATCATCATCGACCAAATCCCCTGCAAGAAGAACAACGTCAGGCTGCTCTAAATTAGACAAATCCACAAAACGCTGCAAATGCTTTTTGTTTGAAAGAAGACCTAAGTGGAAATCAGAAGCGACTACAATCTTTAACTCGCGATGGGAACCAGAATCTTTGTCCACATAAATTGTTTTATGGCGAACAACTGGAGAAAATGCCATATATGTTCCTGCAATAAAAATAATCAAAAAAATAGCCATTACTACGTTTCCAACCACAAAAATTGTTTGCTGAGATGGCAACAATAAGTAAATAATTGTTGTTATTGGAAACAAAATCACTCCATATTGCATGACGATGAACCAGTAAGAGCCCATCATACTAAAGTGTTTTAGTTTATGACTGATTTTGCCAATGATGTATCCAAATGAAATGGCGAACCAAATAAGGCTAAACAACACAAAATGAATTGGCAAGTTCCATGTTTGAAGCCATTGAAAAGTGTTATAGCCTAAATAAAAGACGATTAGTGCATAAATTGTGAGAATTAAAGTACCAATGGTGATTCTTTTCATTTTTTAATTCACCTTTACTTCGAGAGTACGGTCATAGCGAATTGTAAATGCCACTTCCACTTCAGATTTTGCTGGCACCGCTACAACGATTCGAATGTCCCCGTTTTTACGTATCCATTCATGGGTTGACTCGATTACATCGAAATAACCGTAACTAGTACTATGGTTAATAACGAGATCAATTGCCTGCTCTTTTTGGTTACGTATTTGATAGACTACTTCTTCATATTCAAAACCGTCTTTCTTGTATTCAGCAACAAAGTCACTTTCAACTGTAATATCGAAGGCTTCTCCTGATTGTATACGGACGATTTCACCAACAGCCGTGTGAGAAATATTGTCTTCTCCAATAAACTCTGACGAACCATCTATTACATTTTCTTTGTATAGTTTGAATCGCCCTTTTGGAAGCGGGATACCTAACTCGTTGGCCGCACTATTTTCAAATGTAAAATAGACATTTGGATGATCGCTATACGAATCTACTTCATAGACCATTTTTGATTTTATTTGATAAGCAGAAAGAAGTTGAAGTTGTTTTTGTTGATGATCTTTTATAGTGACTTTTTCAGGCATGGTGTATAAATGATAATCAGCAAATGCTTGATGTTCTGGTTCTATTTGATAGGTTTCTTCTTGTATATAAGCCACACTTTTTTGAATATGTCTTGGTACGCGGTGGACTGTTCCAGCCATTAGTTTTAGCTTCGCGTCTCGATACGTCATGCCTGAGTTGTTGGTTAACGTAACCCATCCTGTCAAATCAAAATCATTTTCCCTAACTTGTGCCACATAATCTACATCCCAACTGAGTCCTCGTGTTAAATACGTCACGCGAGCATCTTCAGCAGTTTGTTGTCGAATACGCCATACAAGTGTGGGGTTTAAAATGAGACCATCAGGTAAATCAGGTAATCGGGTCTCCCCTTCTGCATCTAGAACAATTTCGTGTGTCACAAGATCTTCGAGTACTAAACCATTTTGCGCACTTAATAAGCGATATGCCTTTTCTACACCCGTTTCTTTATCAACAAGCTTAATTTTACGTCCTACATACTTTTCTAGCAACTTAAATTTATCCACTAAATCATATTCATAGTTAAGTTCAGCAACTTGTAAGCCTTTAACCTGTAGAGAATTTGGTTCAATTAATTGTGGTACGTCTAAATAATGTATGAGGTGATCATCGGAAAGTGGAGGAATCGTTCGGACTTCTTGTATCAACGCAAATCCGTCATTGTAAACAGTCAACGCTAAGTCTTTGGTTAAAATAGAAGGCATCATAGTTGGCATAGAGAAATCCCCCTCAGTTTTTAGAAAGTATTATCATGTTATGTATTATAACTCATCTTGATACGTGGTTTCAAAAAGCAGAAAATAAACGGCGACAGACGTAGACACAAATGCTCTCCAATTTGTGGCTACGCCTGAACACGTGGTGGTAGTTTCGTTAAAGACTCCAACCAGCTATTCCTCTCGCGGAACACCCTAAAGAATGCAGAAAATAAACGGCGACAGACGTTGTCACAAATGCTCTCCAATTTGTGACTACGCCTGAACCCGTGGGGGTAGTTTCGTTAAAGAGTCCAGCCAGCTATTCCTCTCGCGGAACACCCTAAAGAACTCAGATGTCTCCATTTTCTATAATCCCATCCTCTTCGCAACAATCACTTTCATGATTTCATTGCTACCTGCGTAGATTGACGCGACTGGAATATCGCGGTAGCGCCTTGCAATCTTGTATTCTTCCATATATCCATAACCACCGTGTAATTGCATGCATTCACCCGAAATTTTCTTTGCCGTCTCAGTTAACCAATATTTAGCCATTGATACTTTTGAGACGATTTCCTTTCCATCCAGATGATCTTCAATCAATGATTCCAAGAAAGAGTGGCCAAGTTCAATTTCAGTGGACATCTCCACTAGTTTGAATTGAGTGTTTTGGAACGCAGCAATTGGTTTGCCGAATGCCTTACGAGATTTCACATAGTCTAGCGTCATCTCAACCATATCTTCAGAAGCAGTTTGTGCTGATATGGCAACCATTAAACGCTCTTGTTGAAGTTTCTCCATTAAATACGTAAAGCCTTTTCCTTCCTCGCCTATTAAGTTGTTTACAGGTACAAGGCAATCTTCGAAAAAGAGTTCAGCTGTATCTTGTGCATGTAAACCGACTTTATTCAATTTACGGCCACGTGTAAATCCAGTCATTCCTTCTTCTATCATAAGAAGGCTAATCCCTCGATGTTTAGGTTCTATTTGTGTATCTGTTTTTACGACTACTAGTATCAAGTCACCATTTATCCCATTAGTAATAAAGGTTTTTGATCCATTGACAACATAATGGTCACCTTTTTTCACTGCAGTTGTTTGTATCGCAGCCAAATCGGACCCAGCTCCTGGCTCTGTCATGGCAATCGCTGTTATATGATCTCCAGTTACACAGCCAGGTAACCAGCGAGCTTTTTGTTCATCTGATCCATACGCTTCGATATATGGAACCACGATATCATTGTGTAGTCCAACACCTGTTAGGCTTGCTCCTACACGCTCTAGTTCTTCACCTATAATCACTGCGTAACGGAAATCAGTCTCTAATCCGCCATAAGCCTCCTCGACTTGAGGACATAAATACCCCATTTCTCCAAGCTTTTTCCAAAATGTTTTTGGTATCAAGCGGTCTTCTTCCCACTTTTCATATTGTGGAACTGCTTCTTTTTCTAGATATTTTCGAAGGGACTTGCGGAACATCACATGTTCATCTGTTTCAAAGCGATATTTACCCATCAAAATTCCTCCTTATTTTGGTTGCATCCGTATTGCACCATCTAAACGGATGACTTCACCGTTTAACATTGGATTAATTAAAATACTATCTACTAATTGGGCGTATTCACTTGGTTTTCCTAAGCGATTTGGAAAAGGTACTGAGCTTGCAAGAGCCGTCCGTGCTGGCTCTGGTAAACCTGCGAAAAGAGGTGTTTCAATAAGTCCAGGAGCAATAGCCATAACACGGATTCCATCTCTTGCAAATTCACGAGCAATCGGCAAAGTCATCCCGACGACCCCACCTTTTGAAGCACTGTATGCAACTTGACCTATTTGCCCTTCAAAAGCTGCGACTGATGCGGTATTAATGATGACCCCTCGTTCCCCATCGTCGTTTGGTTCATTTTTCAGCATAGCGTATGCTGCAACGCGTAAAACGTTAAACGTACCAATTAAGTTCACTTGTATGACTTGTTCAAATCGTTCAAGTGCTAATGGTCCTTTTTGAGAAACCACTTTTCCGGGCGTTGCAATTCCTGCACAACTCACTAAAACATTTATTTTGCCAAAATGTTGGACTGTTTGAGCCACATGTTCTTCGACTTGTTGAGCATTGGTAACATTAGATTGATAGTAAACCACTGCATCTTGTCCTAGTTCTTCTACCAGTGCCTCTCCACGCGTTTCATTCAAGTCAAAAATAGCCACTTTCCCGCCTTTTGCAACTATACTTCGAGTCGTGGCTTCTCCCAGACCAGATGCTCCACCTGTGACAATGGCAATTACTTCAGATGCTTTCATACTAGTTTCCTCCTATTCTGTTATTCTCTCAATAATCGTTGCGTTAGCCATGCCCATTCCTTCACAAATTGCAAGGAGTCCATAGCGTCCTTGTGTTCGTTCGAGTTCGTGTAACAATGTAACAAATAGTTTCGTACCTGATGCGCCTAGAGGATGACCAAGTGCAATAGCTCCACCATTACGGTTTAATTTTGTTGGGTCAGCTCCTATATCCTTTAACCAAGCAAGTGGAACTGGTGCAAATGCTTCATTTACTTCATAGACATCCATATCTTCTATTGTTAAGTTTGCTTTCTCCAACACTTTTTGCGTGGCTGCAATAGGTCCAGTAAGCATTAATGTTGGGTCAGATCCCACAACAACACGAGCAATTATTCGGGCACGTGGTTTTAAACCTAGTTGTTGTGCTTTTTCTAGGGACATCAAGAGAACCGCTGATGCTCCGTCGCTCATTTGACTTGCATTACCAGCTGTAATTTTACCGTTTTCATCAAATACCGTCTTTAATCCTCCAAGAGTTTCCAGTGAAGTCCCAGCCCTTGGACCTTCATCTACTGAAAATAACTCAGTCGTACCATCTTCTTTTGTCACTTCAATTGGCACAATTTCTTGTTGGAATTTCCCTTCAGCAATCGCTTGAAAGGCGCGTTCATGACTTTGCACAGCAAATGCATCTAAGTCTTCACGAGTTAAGTCCCACTTCATTGCAATTCGTTCCGCAGATAATCCTTGATTAATGATTTCATAGTTGTCTAACAGCTTTTTACTCGGTTTGGCATCCCCCATATTCGACATCATGGGTACACGTGTCATACTTTCGACGCCACCAGCGATTACAATATCCATATCTCCTGAAGCAATAGCTTGTGCGGCAAAGTGTAGCGCTTGTTGACTTGATCCACATTGACGATCAATGGTAGTCCCAGGAACTTTAGTTGGGAAACCTGCGATTAGAGCCGCCGTTCTAGCTATATTGCCCCCTTGTTCACCCACTTGCGATACACAGCCTAAAATAATATCTTCCACATCGCCTTTTTCAATCCCTACGCGATCAATTAATTTTTCTAACAATGTAGCAGCTAATTCATCCGGTCTCGTATATGCAAGCTTTCCTTTTCTACGTCCAACTGCCGTCCGTATTCCTTCTATAATAACGACTTCTTTCATCTTTACACCTCTTTCATAAAAGTTGAATGAATATTCACTCACCTTTAGTTTACCTAACATTTATGTGTTTTGCTACCTTTTCTTAGAATCTTCTAAGTCTGAGGTCTTAGCAAAAAATGCATTCCAAGCCCGTTTGTGGATTACTAATAAGTTGGTACGATAAAGGTACAAATTGAAAGGAGAGACAAACACATGAAAAAATTCGGCTTAATTGTAGTTGGTATAGTTGCAGGGATTGTTGCACTAGTCAACTTAGGATCACTGCTAGGACTTGCGCTATCTGCATTACTGGTTTTTGCAGGTATGCATTTTTATTTAAAAGGAGGATCTACTGTTACTAAAATACTTTGGATAGCCGTTGGAATTATAGGGTTATTAACAGCTATTGCAAACGTGCCTGGTTTCTTCGGAATTCTTGCGATTGTTGGTTTATGGTATGTCGTTCGCAAGTGGAAACAACTGCCGCTTGTCATTTCCACTCAAGCCAACTCACCATCTGCAGATCCATTCACAAATTTCGAAAAACAATGGCAAGAACTAAACAAATAGGAGGAAACACAAATGACAACATTATGGAAACGATTTAAGTACGCATTCGAAGCTGACTTACACACTGTATTTGATAGAAAAGAACAAAAAAACCCAATTGCTATGCTAAATCAATATATCCGCGAAGCTGAAAAACAAACAGAACAAACAGGTAAATGGATAGAGCGTCAAACTCAATTAAAAGTACAACTTGAAAAAGAGCTACAAGAAGCAAAAGAGATGCATGCTAAACGAAGCACCCAAGCGGATCTTGCTAATCAACAAAGCGAAATTGATTTGATTTCTTTTGCGCAAGCTGAGGTATCGGCTTATGCAAACCGTGCCGAAGTGTTACAAAATAGTATCTCTCGTAAAACTGAAGAGTTATTTAATCTCGAACAGAAATATGAAGAAATGAAACACAAAGTAAAAGATATGAAAGTTCGACAACTTCAATTAATGGGTAAAGAAAACATCACGCGTGCTCACCATCAAATAGATCGTGTGCTATCATCTCAGAATCCTGATAAGCATATAATTACTTTTGATGAGATGGAAAAGTATATCGAAAATCTAGGTCAACATATAGAAAAACAACATGATGTATCATCTATGGAGCGTCGTTTAGAAATGCTAGAAAAAAATGAAACACAGAAACAAGAAACCGTGTAAACTATAAGGAAAAGCGGAGAAGACATTCGTCTTCTTCTCTTCCCTAATTTTGAACCCGCTACGACAAAGGAGGAATTGATATGCAACGAATACCATCTGATCGGATTACGTTTTGGCTATTAGCCGCATTGCTACTCGTGTTTGTTGAGGTAATGTTCTTTCATAACGGAAGTGTTTTATTCTTTCTTTTTGGTATCGGGTTAATTTATGTAAGTGTCCGCAGAAAAAGTCGCTTCTTTTTCTGGAGCGGTATTGTTTTTTTAGGAATTTCTCTGATCTCCATGTGGAGTTTACGTTTATTAATTGTTGTTACCATTGTCTATATTTTATTTCGTCTTTGGAAAGGCGATGAAACACAACAAGTCATTGAACCTTTTCTCCCTGATGAAATAGAAACACCTAACACTATCATTCAAAATAAACTCTTTTCAACCCAAAGCACACCTTTTCAAGCATACGAGTGGCAAGACATTCATGTACAAGGCTTTTATGGGAACATAAACATTGATGCGACACAAACTGTATTGCCAAAAGGTACTTCTCTAATATCAGTTCGACAAGGTATTGGGAAAATCCAAATTGCTGTTCCGTATGAAATTCCAGTTCGAATTCATTACACTACTTTCTTCGGTGATGCTAAACTATTTAGTCCTAGTAAAAAACGGTTATGGAATCAATCGATTGTTCTTCAAAATGGTTATACCGAAGCTCATGGTAGCGCATCTTCAGAACTTATCATCGCAGTATCTACCTGGCTTGGGGATGTTGAGGTGATTCGTAAATGAGCAGGTTTATAGGAAGGACTTTCATATTATTTTTACTTCTTGCTACTTTAATAGGTTCATTAATAACTTACCTTTTAGGTTGGCCATCATACGAGACTTGGCTACCTCTTTGGACGATCAAAGAAGCGGATTTACCCATTGCAATTTGGTTAACAATATTGCTAATTGGACTTAGTATGGGCATTGCCTTTTCGATAACACAAGTGGCAAGAAAAAGAGAGCGTGCTATAGGAATCTATTTACAAGCCACTATTGATGCCGACAAACAACATGATAATAATCTGTCAGTACCTTTGGTTTCCTTGAAATTGAAAAAATCACTTAGCGAAGTGACACGCATAATTACGACGCAAAAGAAAAGTTTACAAAGAATGTCAGATGAACGTGCTGAAGGCGAAGATAAACGTATTCAAGAACGCATTATACAAGAACGTCAGCGATTAGCACGGGAACTTCACGACTCCGTGTCTCAGCAATTATTTGCAGCTTCGATGTTGCTATCAGCCATGACGGAAAAACAAGAAAGTGATAATCAGGAAGTACCGAAAACATTGGCACAAGCAGAAAGAATCGTACAACAAGCTCAACTTGAAATGCGAGCTTTACTACTTCACTTACGGCCAGCAGCACTCCACAACAAGACATTAGCACAAGGTCTCGAGGAGTTGTTAATTGAGTTGCAACAAAAAGTTCACTTTACCATTCGCTTCCGGCTAGAAGATATATCCCTTTCAAAAGGAACTGAAGATCACTTATTTCGTATTGCACAAGAAACCTTATCTAATACACTGCGCCACGCAAATGCTAGTGAAGTAGACATTTTATTTATTGAGCGGGATGGACTTGCAATATTCCGGATTCAAGATAACGGTGTTGGCTTTTTGAAAGATGATGGTAATGTAGGTTCTTATGGCTTGCATCATATTCAGGAAAGAGCGATTGAAATGGGAGGCACGAGTAAAATTGTTTCCGTTCCATCACAAGGGACCATTGTAGAAATAAAAGTACCTGTTGAGAAAGAGGTAGACGTAAATGATACGAATCGTACTCGTGGATGATCATGAAATGGTCCGAATAGGCGTGTCAGCTTATTTACAAGCGCAAGAAGACATGGAAGTAATCGGAGAAGCTGTAAATGGGAAAGATGCAGTGGATTTAGTCCTCTCTCTCCGTCCCGATATTGTGTTAATGGATATGGTCATGCCCATTATGAATGGTGCTGAAGCCACAAAAGAAATTATTACACAGTGGCCACAAGCAAAAATCATGATAGTGACAAGTTTTTTAGACGATGACAAAGTATATCCTGCACTCGAGGCCGGTGCTGTCAGTTACGTTTTAAAAACATCTAAAGCCAAACAAATTGCCACTGCAATTCGTGAGACTTTAGACGGTCAAACTGTCTTAGAACCAGAAGTCACTAACAAAATGATGAAACGTATGCGCCAAGGAAATGATCGCCCTCTTCACGAAGACTTGACCGATCGCGAACACGAAATCTTATTGCTCATGGCTAAAGGCCACAGCAACCTTGATATTGCAAATGAACTGTTCATAGCTTTGAAAACAGTCAAAACACATGTTAGTAATATATTATCAAAACTTGATGTACAAGATCGCACACAAGCAGTCGTCTACGCCTTCCAACAAGGACTCGTACCTAAAAATTAAAACAACCACCCTTTTTTATTGAGGCGTTGTGATTGTTTAAAGAAAATAAGGGATCTCTAACCAAAATGCTAATCACTAAAGTACATAGTGGTGATTAGCTTTAGTTGAAAAGGATATTCATGCAGTAGCCCCCTTCAGTTTACGGGGCGATTTCGAATGCAAGACCTGAAGAAAAGAGCCAAGCGTGGCCACGCTTGGCTCT
>NZ_ALJG01000227.1 GCF_000286315.1 Paenisporosarcina sp. TG20
CTCGCCGCCCGCCCCGTGGAACGCGTCCGCCTGGAGTGCAAATCAGCGGTATCATACTAGAACTTACTCCTTAAAATAACGGGAATACTGGATCTATGGCTCACTAAATTCATATACTTGCTTATCTTGTAAGAAAAGCCCAACGCCGACGCTTGGAGCTAGACATTACTATCTTATTTTTCAAAAAAGGGGATGTTTAGAATGGAAAACGAACAAACTGCAATTCAAGATATATATCCGGATGATTTTGCATGGTGCTATGGTTGTGGACGTTTAAATGAAGAGGGATACCAATTAAGAACATTTTGGAACGAAGAAGAAACCGTAACCTATTATGAACCTTCTGACAAGCATACGGCGCTTCCTGGATATGTATATGGCGGATTATCAGCATCGCTAGTTGATTGTCATGGAACGGGCTCTGCTGCACTTTTTTTACATCG
Source organism: Paenisporosarcina sp. TG20 (assembly GCF_000286315.1). Taxonomy (GTDB): domain Bacteria; phylum Bacillota; class Bacilli; order Bacillales_A; family Planococcaceae; genus Paenisporosarcina. The sequence goes on from NZ_ALJG01000227.1 coordinate 444, forward strand.
AAAAAATGGACATGAACCAGGTGATGGAGCTGAACCACCACGCTTCGTGACGGCTTCCTTGCATGTGGACTACTTAAAACCAACACCTCAAGGGGTACAGTTAAAAGCAACTGGTCAAGTGGAAGAAGTTCATCCTAAAAAATACAAAATTCATGTTAAGTTATACGCAGGAACAGAGCATGTAGCCAATGGAGAAGTCGTTGCGGTTGTTATGCCAACTAATTTCGGGAAAAAATAATATGAGGGTACCTTTATTAGTCAAGAAAATTTTGACGTAAAGGTACCCTTTTTTAGATTATTCGTAAGTATGAAAAATTAAATAAAAGGCTTTTTTAAATAAGTGCCGAATCCTATAACTAATAACAATGAATATAGGAAAGGAGATGCAAATGAAACCAGTCAGTTATCAAATGGAAACTTTAGTATCATGATTGCAGATTCAACAACTCCAGGGGAATCGGGTGCAACGAATATATCTATATTAATTGAATGTGAAAGTGAAGATGATATTAATCATTTGTACAATGCATTATTAGAAGGCGGAACAGCCGCTATGGAACTGCAAGACAAGTTTTGGGGTGCGAAATACGCTAAAGTATGTGATGAATTTGGCTATTATTGGGATTTGAACTTTTAAAAAGGTGAATAAGAAAAACTGCTGAGAAAAATTTTCTAATTCAATAGGCTCATAAGGTAGAAGTGAAAAAATGATCTACCAGAAACGGTTCAAATTAATCAAAAAGGAGAGTCAATATGAAAGTAGATCTTTTTATCACCTGTTTAGCTGATGCTTTCTATCCGCAAGTGGGGATGAGTGTAGTGAACGTATTGGAGAGGCTTGGAGTAGATGTTGGATTTCCTAAAGAGCAAACCTGCTGCGGTCAACCTGCTTATAATAGCGGTTACCAAAAAGATGCTATGAAAGCAGCGAAGCAAGTGATTCTTGCTTTTGAAAATAGTGAAACGGTTGTAACTCCATCTGGATCCTGTGCTGCTATGATTCATCATTATTATCCGAAATTGTTTAAGGGTGATCCTATATGGCGTGATAAAGCGCAGAGTCTTGCTGATAAAACCTATGAATTCTCGGACTTTTTAGTAAACGTATTAAAAGTGGAGAACGTCAATGCCAAACTGGAATCAATCGCAACGTATCACCATTCATGTCACATGATCCGAGGGTTAGAAATACGGGAGGAACCGAGTACCTTGTTAAGTCATGTAGAAGGCCTAACGATGAAGGAATTACCTTACTGTAATGATTGTTGTGGTTTTGGAGGAACTTTCGCCGCAAAAATGAGCGATATTTCTGAGAGAATGGTTGATGAAAAAATTAATAATATTATTTCTACTGAAGCTAAAATTTTGATTGGTTCTGATTTAGGCTGTCTGATGAACATTGGTGGACGAATGAGAAGAACAGGCCAAGACATTGAAATTATGCATGTAGCAGAGGTGTTAGAAAAAGGGGGGAAGATTTAACATGACTTTGAATTCTATTGATTTTGACCAAAGAGTTGATAAGGCATTAGCTGACCCGATTTTAAAACAAGCAGTTCCCTTTGCCCAAGATAAATTGCGTAATGGTAGAAATACCGCAGCAGATCAGTTGGGAAATATAGAGGAATGGCGCGAACTCGCTGCCGAAATTCGTAAACATACAATCGACAACTTAGATAGCTATCTTGAGGAGCTTGTCACAAATGTTCGGAAAAGTGGAGGATTTGTTCACTTCGCAGAGAAGGATAGCGATGCAGTTGATATCATAAAAAAAATTGCCAAGGATAAAGAAGCAAAAACGATTATCAAATCTAAATCGATGGTGACAGAAGAAATTCACTTAAACAAACATCTCGAAGCGGAAGGTTTGAAAGTAGTGGAATCTGATCTAGGTGAATACATCATACAATTAGCAAATGAAACACCTTCCCACCTAATTGCCCCGGCAATCCATAAAACGAGACAACAAGTGTCAGCCCTTTTTTCTGAAGTAGCGGGTAGAAAACTTTCGGATGAAACAACTGAATTATGCGCATTTGCTAGAGAAACGCTACGGGAAGAGTTTTTACAAGCTGACATCGGGATATCAGGTTGCAATTTTGCCGTTGCAGAATCAGGCTCCGTCGTTCTCGTAAGCAATGAAGGAAATGCACGTCTGACTACAACCCTACCAAAAGTTCACATCGCTGTTATGGGTTTAGAAAGAATTGTTCCTACTTGGAATGAATTAGATATTATGATTTCAATGCTTACAAGAAGTGCCACTGGTCAAAAGATAAGTGTCTACGTTACTGGAATTAATTCAGCACGTCAGAGTGGGGACTTAGATGGTCCCGAAGAGTTTCACCTGGTGATTTTAGATAATGGTCGTTCAAATATACTAGGAACAGCTTATCAAGAAGCACTGAACTGTATTCGATGCGGGGCCTGCTTAAATGTTTGCCCGGTTTACAGACATGTTGGAGGACACGCCTATGGAGGTGTCTATAGTGGGCCAATTGGTGCTGTGCTAATGCCTTTATTGGAAGGGTATGACGATTGGAAAGAATTGCCTCATGCGTCAAGCCTTTGTGGAGCATGTACTGAAGTGTGCCCAGTGAAAATCCCTTTACACGACCTGCTAATTGAACATCGGAAAGATGAAGTAGATCAAGGTTATGCACCGCTTCCAGAAAAAATGGCCTTTAAAGGATTTGGTTATATCAATAGTCATCCTGCACTCTATGATAAGACTGTGAAATTATCGAGTACAGGATTGGGTGTGCTAGCCAAAGACGGATATATTACCAAAGGACCTGGTATGTTGGGTGGGTGGACAGACATTCGAGATCTGCCTCAACCGAAAAAACAATCATTTCGTGAATGGTGGGCAAAAGAGAGAAAGGAGTGAGGGACTTGACTGTAGATCAATTGAATCAAGAGAAATTTCTAACAAATATTTCTTCGAGATTAGGACGTGAAAGAAGATCTGGTGTTAAACCACCGATCTGGAAGAACAAGCCCTATTTGCATTTATATGAAGGCAAAACTAACGAAGACTTGATAGAGCAATTTATAGATAACCTTCAACTTCTAAACACGAATGTAGATCGAATTACACGACAAGAATTTGAGGTTACATTAGCAAAGGTACTAAAAGATTTCGAAGTCAATTCAGCTATTTCTTGGGACAATCCTTTTTTACATGATTTAGACCTTACCTCTTTACTAACTACCAATGGGGTAGAAAATTCAATTTGGAATAATTCCGTGAGTGAGGATGAGCTAAAGCAGCGCTCTGCAAAAGTTGATTTAGGAATTACTTGTGCGGACCTGGGTTTAGCTGAAACAGGGACAGTCGTCTTTATGAACGGGGAAGGACGGGGACGAATGGTCAGTTTGTTACCTCCATTTTATTTATGCATACTCAAGGAAAGCCAAATCGTACCACGCATAACCCAAGCGATGGAACACATACATGCCAAAGTGCCAACTGGTTTACCCGCATGTATAAATTTCATCACAGGACCTAGTCGTACAGCCGATATTGAAATGGACTTAGCCCTAGGTGTACATGGACCTGGAAAGGTACACGTCATTCTTCTGAGAGAGTAGCTCTTTATCAGAAGTGTTCATGAACAGGAAACAGTCAAAACTCGGTTCAATTTTCCTATTAAACTTACCTGAAATTGTCGTGGTACCCATGAAATCATGATGAGTGGATGGAAATCATAGTTGAGTGGACGAAAACAGATGCTGAGTGGACGGAAATCACATTTGAGTGGACGAAAACTTGAAATGAGTGGACGGAAATCACATTTAAGTGGACGAAAACTTGAAATGACTAGATGAAACACTTCCATTATGAGTGAAACCTACTTCTTCCCAAGATATAAAATAGTGTTATAAACTGGAACAGTCAAAACTAGATTCTAATTTCTATTAAACTTGCATGAAATCATGCTGAGTGAGCGGAAACAGGAGATGAGTGAGCGAAAACCATAGCTGAGTGAGCGGAAACAGGAGATAAGTGAGCGAAAGCCATATCTAAGTGAGCGAAAACTTGAAATAACTAGATAAAAAACTTCAATCCTAGTAAAAAATATTAATTGTAAATTAAACACAAGTCTAAGATGAAGAGCCACAATTGTTCCTCAAATTGTGGCTCTTCATCTGGGGAAATACTTTAATAGGACCTAAGGAGGAAGATTGATATCTCCAATACAATGGGTAAATAGAAAAACAGAGAGCGAAGTGAGGTCACTTCGCTCTCTGTTAACATTTTTCGAAAATTCTCTTGCAGGGGGGATACTGTTCTAGCAAATTAATCTCCTATCCCCAATTTAATCCTCTTCATTGACAACAACTGTACGGCCTTTAAATTTCATTAAGAGTGGAATTAGTAACCAAGCCAATGCGATGATAATAAAAGTTAATGATAAAGGTCTTGTTAGAAAAATCGAGAAATCGCCATTAGAAATTGTTAATGCACGGCGCATATTATTCTCAATCATTGGCCCTAATACAAGTGCCAAAACAAGGGGAGCAAGTGGATAGTCGTTTTTAGCTAGTAAATAACCTAATAAACCACAGGCTAACAATAAATATAAATCAAACGTTGTGTATTGAACTGCATACACACCGAAAAAGGATATCGCAACAATGATAGGCAATAAATACTTTTTAGGTGTTTGTATAATCTTAGCAAATACTTTAACAAGTGGCATATTGAGCACCAGCAACATTAAGTTACCTATAAACATACTTGCAATGAGTCCCCACGCAACCTCTGGGTGATCATTGAATAATAAGGGGCCTGGTTGAACGTTATACATGATAAGAGCGCCCATTAATATCGCAGTTGTACCAGAACCGGGAATACCGAGAGTTAGTAGTGGAATCAAAGCGCCACCAGAAGCGGCATTATTAGCGGATTCAGGACCAGCTACTCCTTCAATTGCACCTTTACCGAATTTTTCTGGATGCTTGCTAAATTTTTTCTCCGCTATATAAGAGAAAAACGATGCTAGAGTTGCACCTGCACCAGGCAAAACGCCAATGAAGAATCCTAGTAGAGAACCTCGAACAATTGGAACTGCACTATCTTTTAAATCTTGTTTCGTTGGTACGATACGATCGATCTTAGCGATTGCACCTGATTCTTTATCACGTTCGAGGATGGTTTTAAATACTTCACCAAGAGCGAATAACCCAACTGCGATTGTTAGAAACTCAAGTCCTGAATAGAGAATTGGGAGATCATATGTAAAGCGAGCAATCCCTGAGACCCCATCAATTCCAATTGTCGCTAAAAGTAATCCGGATACTGTCATAATTAAAGTTTTTGTCATGGATTTTCCAGCTAAACCACTTACTGCACAAAGACCTAGGAGCATGAGTGCAAAGTATTCAGCGGGTCCAAATTTTAGGGCAACCCTTGACAATGGTTCTGCTAATAATACTAATCCAATTAAGGAAACAATACCTGCAAAAAATGATCCAATTGCTGCAATAGATAAGGCAGCGCCTGCTCGACCTTGTCTTGCCATTTGATAGCCATCTAAGGTGGTCACAACGGATGAAGATTCACCAGGTGTATTTAATAAAATTGAGGTTGTAGATCCTCCGTACATGGCACCATAATAAACACCTGCAAGTAGGATAATTGAACTGGCTGCAGCAGCTTCAACTGGCATGCCTGATGTTAGCGTGGAAGTGATAGGAATCAGCAAAGCAACACCACTCATCGGCCCAATTCCAGGTAAAACACCCACAGCTGTCCCGATGACAACGCCTACAAAAGCAAACAAGATATTTTGCCATTGGAAGGCAACGGCAAATCCATTTAATAGAAAATCTAAAGTACCCATTTCATAACTCCTTTCACCTTAAAATTCTGGGAATCCAGGCAATGAACCGCCAAGAAATTCCGAAAAGAAGTAATATATACCGAAAGAAAAAGCTCCAGCAATAATGATAGTACTAATCCATTTCCCACGTTCCATGGTTTGAAATGCAATTAGTAGAAAAATAAACGTCGAAATGACATAACCAACTGGTTCTAAAACGGCTGCGTATATAGCCGCACTTACGAAGATAATTAGGAATTTAACATATTGAACAGGCTCTTTTGTTCCTTCTTGGCCCTTATATTTTGTGGTTTCAAATAGTAATCGAATACTTAATAAAATAAGTATGATTCCGAGTGCAGTTGGGAAGATGTTAGGTCCAACTGTAGATCCGTAGGCACTTTGTGAAATCGAACGGCTTTCGATGACAAATAAAAGACCAACCAGCAAAAAGGTGATACTTGCAAACCGATCGAACGTTTTACTCATTATCCTTCATACCCCCTAAAGAAAAAGGCGACCGCTCATGCTGTCGCCAAAAATTTTTAAAATCAGAAAATCTATTACTATAGTAAATTTATATTATTTTTGCATACCTAAAGCTGTTAATAATTCAACTATGACTGTGTCTTGATCTTCTAAATAAGTAGTAAAATCATCAGCATTTCGGTACTCACTCTGCCAACCATTTCTTTCAATTTCTGCTTTCCATTCGTCTGTTTCAACTAATTCATCTAGTTTTTCTGACCAGAACTTAACAGCATCATCGGACATATCTTTAGGTCCAAATAACCCGCGCCAAATTGTAAATTCTGCATCAATACCCTCGTCTTTGAATGTAGGTACATCACTTAATACGCCTTCTAAGCGCTCCGCTGAACTTACTGCTAAAACTCGTACGTCTCCTGATTTCACATATTCTGCAATAGTAGAAGCGTCGGTTGCAATAACGTCAGCATTATTACCAAGTAGTGCGGCTACTGCTTCACCACCACCATCATACGAAACATACTTAACCGATTTTGGATCAATGCCATATTCATATGCAGGTAAAATTCCTACTAAATGGTCCATAGAACCTGGAGCTGATCCACCTGCTAAAGTTATTTTAGTAGGGTCTGCTTTGATTGCTTCTAAGAGATCTTTTAAAGTTTGAAATTCAGAATCTGCTTGCACAACAATTGCACCATAATCACGAGTAAGCTGTGCAAGAGGTTTTGTATCTTTATAGCCAAAAGGACTATTACCTTCAGCTTTATCATTGTTAATTAAAATTGGAGGTGAGTTAACCATCAACACATAATCATTTGCTGCTTCTTTTGTTGCAAAATCAGCAAGGTAGACAATACCACCGCCACCAGGTTTGTTTTCAACCATAATTGGTTCTTCTATTATTTTTGTAGCATTCATCGTTTTAGCAATTGCTCGAGCTGTTAAATCCCAACCGCCACCTGCTCCAGAAGGTGCAACAATCGTGATTCCTTTTTCTGGATAACTTGATGAAGCGCTTTCACTTTCTTGTGATGAACAAGCTGTTAAACTTAAAGCTAATGTACCAGCTAGTACTGCTATTGATAACTTCTTCCACATAAATATTCCCCCTTATAATTGAAAAAGACAGCGTTTTCTAAACCGCTGTCTTAAACTTATCAGAACTCTTAGTGTTTTCAATGTTTTCGGTCATAAGAGGAATAAAGTTCTTTGGTGTCATATTGTTCATAAAATTCACGAGTTTTTTGGGAAGTACCTACGTTCTGGTCGACCTATAGTTCCATAAATGAGCTCAGCTCTTGCCTGACTTTCTGATACTAGAAACTCTAAATATCTTCTTGCTGTAGATCTACTGACGCCACTTTCAATTCCAAGTTTTTCAGCCGTAATTCCACTTGTTTGATGACTTAGTTGAATGATGACTTTTTCCATTGTAATTGGGTCAATTCCTTTTGGTGTGATCAAATTGTCCGGAGAGTTTAATAATTTTTGATGTTTCCACAATAGGTGAATCGAATCCTCTTCCAAATTTCCCGGGTTTGAAAGAGTTTCTCTGATTTCTTTATACGAACGCAAACTATCTTGAAAACGATCGAACGTCAAAGGTTTTAAAATATAGTCCACGACACCTCCTCTAAACGCTTGTTTTACAATATTTACTTCTGAGGCTGCGGTGATATATATAATGTCTGAATCTGGACTTTCTACTTGAATAAAGGTCAGTAGCTCCGTTCCCATCATGTCAGGCAAGTAGACGTCGAGTAAGATAAGATCTGGTTTTAATGCTGAAATCCAATCTTTTGCTTCAGCTCCGGTATTAGCAGATCCTACTACAATAAATCCTTCAATTTTGTTAATAAAGCGTCTGTGGATTTCAGCAATTCTGATATCATCTTCTACAATTAATACCTCAATGATTTTGGTCATACATAAACCCTCCTTTTGGAATTGAGATGATAAACAATGCCCCACCTAAATCACCTTTCTCAATAGAAATAGCTCCACCTAAATCTACGATATTATCGAAGACTTTAACCAAACCATAGCCACGATCTTGCCCCTCTTTTGTAGATACTCGTGACTTAAAAATATGTTCTAGTATATGAGAACTAAGTCCTTCACCTGAATCTTCAATTTCAAGTAATATCTCTAGTCCAATATCAGTAATAAGCAATCGCACGATTCTATCTGATTCCTTTAAATGTTCAACGGCTTCAAAAGCATTCGTCACTAGATTTCCAATGATAGAGATAAATAAACTTTTTTCTAGATGTTTAGGCAATTTTGTCATGTTACTGTCTTCATCTAAAATAAAACGAATTTTTAATTCGCGAGCACGATTGAATAACCCAATGACAAGCCCACCTAGGTATGCGTCTTGTAGTCTTTTAGTGACAAATTGAATTAGGGATTGATTCTCTTGTGTCTCATCATGAATGAGATGGAGTGCTTCATCTAAAGAATTCAATTGGATAAGTCCACTAATACTGTAAAGGAAGTTTTGGTATTCATGCGTTTGTGATCTTAACGCTTCCGTATACAGCTTCACTTGTGAAAGTTCAGTTGTTAGTTGGTGGAAGTCTGATTGCAAGCGAAAACTTGAAACGGCCCCAACAATCTCTTTCCCAACTATTATTGGCATTCGATTGACAATCACTTTTTTTCCTCTCACTACCATGGGTCGGTCAAATTGCTTCTCACCTGTTAATAGCACGTGAGGGAGAAGTGTATTTGGCAATACATTTTCAATAGGGAGTCCGACAAGAATCGTGTCGACCTTAATACTTAACATTTCATATGCAGATGGATTTACCATCGAAATACGAGAGTTTTTATCGACCATGATGATTCCTTCACGTACGGATTCAAAGAGGGTGTTTCGTTCATTATATAAATGTGCGATTTCAGCAGGCTCTAAGTTAAATAAAACTTTTTTAATACTCCTTGCCAATATTGTAGAACCAATCACACCAAATAAAATGGCTAATAGAACAATGGTTAGAATTGTATCAACATACTCGAAAAAAGCATTTGAAATATCCTCTTTTAAGAAACCGACCGAAATTACACCAATAATTTCTCCGTTATTATTTTTAATTGGCGTTTTTCCTCTCAAAGCCGGACCTAATGTTCCCGTAGCTTCGGAGATATAGGATTCGCCATTGATTAACGTGCGTTCATTATCATCCCCAACCATTTTTTGACCAATACGTTCGATTATGGGATGGGCATAACGTATCCCTTTAGTATTTCCGATTACCACATATTCAGCACCAGAAAGTATACGAACTTTCTCGGCAATGGGTTGCAAAACTGTAGAAGGCTCTTCACTCTCAAACCCAGCTACAACATCTGGTCGTTCTGCTGTTGTAACAGCAATGCTAAGTGCTCGATTGCCAATTTGCTGTTCTATACTGTTGGACATAGTGAAATAAAATGAAGTCCCAATAAGAAGGGAGATGGCAGTGACGAATAATGCGCCATAAACAAATATTTTAGATTGTAAAGAGCGATTCTTCAAAATTCCTCACTCTTTTCATATAATTAGAACTTAGTATGACGAGTCAATAAAGAATTGGCAACAAAAGTTTTGGAAAGGGATGTCTTATTGAGGATTTAACTTGACAGGTAAACTGATAACAAACTGAAAGATTCATGGGGACAATAGATGAGGAAAGCGATTTGGTTCATGTTAATTCTGACTTATATCGGGTTGTAATTTTAATCCTTCTGATGGAGATATTGATGATACTCACTGAGAAATAGCCAACCTTGAGAAGTTTATGAAATTTGTTAAGGATGTAAATCAAGGGAAGGAAAACAAAATTAGAAATGGAAGATGTACGACTAAAGGAGATCCTAAGTGACATGACCTCGAATGCGATGGAGATATCATCACTTTAATTATTGATACTACTTGAGACCAATTCGGTAATGAAAGTGGTTAATACAGTAACGTGCAAATCAATTGACGTTAAAGAAACTGAAGAAAGAATGGACTAAACTTTATCAGGATGCGACAGAGTTAATTCCAGTTTATTGATTTGGGAAATACATCCTAGCAAAGAAGCATTGTGAATAATATAACAATGCTTCTTATTGGTAATTATATTATGTATTCTATAGCAGGTTGGTTTGTTAAACCTGTTTAGTACTTCTTAAATCGAACCCGTTACCAAGTTGATTCCTTTTGTAGTTTGTCTTTTTGCAACTAACTAAAATAAGAGCAAGTAAATAAAATATAGACATTAACAATGCAAATGTAGGATAGCTTAAGTCGAAAAGAAAATTAGCTCTAAATAAAGGTATCATAAAAATCAAATAAAATGGATACTGTATTGATGCCAGTATATCCAAAATAATATATTTAAACATAAAGTCCTCAAACATTTTTATGACATAAACAAGAACACCAGTGAAAACCCCAAACAACAAAAGTGTCTTTATTTTTTTATTTGCTTTCAATCCTTTCGTTATGAATAGTAGCAAAATGAGTGAAAATAAAGTAGTGGCTAGTAAATTGAAAATGTTCATATGTAAGTCGAGATGCTTTATAGAAGGCATTAAATTTATTGAAAATGCTATTAAATATGAGCAGATTAACAAAATTAATAATTTAAAGTTCATAGTATTACCTCCATTCCATCAATAGTGAATGTTTCATTTGCAACTTGAACTAATGCTCCTGCATTTCTTTAAGTACACTACTTAAGAGTCAATTTCATAACTCCTCAATTTGATAATAAACACGAACATTTAACTGATTTTTATATTAATTATACGTTAACATTAGACAGGCATCGTTTGATTGTAGCGCAATGCGGCGACTCCAGGAGCGACCGA
>NZ_ALJG01000228.1 GCF_000286315.1 Paenisporosarcina sp. TG20
TTTTCAAGGTGCGAAACTTAAGTGATTATTAAAGTTGAAATTCTGTTTTAATCATTTGGGCAACTTCTTCAGCACTTAAATTAGTATTGTTTACTCTAAGGTAGTTCTCTCTGCCTATTTCTCCTACTTCAGAATTCATTCGAAGGCTTTCCAGACTGCTTATTAAATGACCTTCAGACTGTTTAATGTTTCTTTTAGTAGGTTTATGTTCGAGACGATTTGGAGTATTATTACGTTTCAATCTTTCTTCAACATCCGGTTCTAACTCTACAAAATAAATATCTGCCCCTTCTGAGCTAAATATTTTGCATACTCTCTCAACCTTATCCCAATCTTCTTCTAGGTTAAATGCCCATACAAAAGTAAAGATCATTCCATACATATCACTTTTAGCAGCAGTCTGAAATATCTCCTCTCGAAATAATGTAGATAGCCGCCACATTTCAGGACTAAAACCAAAGAATGGTTCCAGTAAGTCAATTGTCAATGGTTATGCAAAAGTTTTAAATCAGTAATCTTTGCTAATTCTTGTCCAATGGTCATTTTACCAACAGCTTGTGGACCAAATAATAAAATAAACTTCATATTTCTTCCTCTAATAAAATCACGTCTAGATGCTAGCGTATGAATAATTATATTGCCGTTACCGATGAGTCACTAAGCAGTTCAGCATACGTTGTATCCATTGAGAATAGGCAACTATCGTTAAAAACCTTAACCGATATAAACTTTGCGAAAATTCTCGCTGTAAGCGTTTGTTTCCATCCCTTGGACGCGAATTACTATTTCCGTCTACTTTATAATTTTATAATTCTGTTGAACTTCAACCAAATCCCAAGAAAGTGCTTCAACTTAGCATCCCGGGGATGGAAACAATGATACAGAATTCTGATAATTAACTACAATTCAAGATAGGCCTGCACGTTTATGTCGGCGTGTCCCTGGGGCAGCTACAAGTTGAGGAGCATTTGAGTCTCCAGGGACAGCACTCGAGCGAAGTTGTTGTAAGTGAACATCTGTAGAGAAAATCGATTATTTCATTCTGAGCCATCTTACTGAAATCCGTTCCTTTTGGATAGGTTCTCCGAATTCGGCCGTGCGTATTTTCATTGATTCCACGTTGACCAGGGCATCAGGACAGCGAAGTAGAGAGTGGTTTCCAAGGCCTTTTCCACCTTAATCCATTGATGAAATTCCTTTCCTCTGTCGGCAGTGATGGATTTCACCGTTTTCTTAGGAAGATTTGACAACAAAATGATTACTTGAGACGTTACAGCAGCTGATTTACTATTTTTTTATCACCCATAAAACTTAAAATGTTAATCCACAAAACTTACCAATTTAAACAAGTTTGCAAGGAGGTCTACTCCTTGAAAAGACAGCGAACTTAACTAGTTGTTTTTGATGGATTTTTTTCTGTCCCATGATATAATTTTACTAAAGTCGGAAATTCATAAATAATTAATGTATGAATGTATGAAACTTTAGAGGAGGGGAAACATATTATGGTAGCAGTATCCAATAGAGGAGGCGCGACCATGAAAGATGACAAGAGGGCACCCATTGTCAATATGAATAACAAAGGACAGGTAACTATTCCTGCCCGCACACGTAAAAACTTGGGACTCGGAGACGAGGAACAGTTTCAAGTTATTGAGGAAGACGGACGTATTGTTCTGAATCCTGTTATAATTATCTCGAAAGATCAGGCGTGGTACTGGACGGAAGAATGGCAAAAAGGCGAACGCGATGCAGACATGGAAATCAAAGCTGGCAGGACAAAGTCTTTTAATAGTGTAGATGCACTCTTAGAGGATTTGTTTGATGACGAGGATTAACCGTGGATCAAGAAAGAAAACCTTACGCAGGTTATGAGGTAACTCCACGATTTAAACGAGCTCTAAAAAGGTACAAGAACACCAAAATAGAGAGAGACGCTATTTCTGACGCCATCAGAGAGTTAGCTGCGGGGCCGCCATTCCCAAACGGATTACGTGTACATCCTATTCAAAAAGCGAAGTCGCAAGGAGTCAAAGAAGCATCACCTACAATGGCGATCCGTATTACTTTTGAAGTGAACGATGACAATGTATTGATTCTTCGCAATGTAGGACCACATGATGTATCTATCGAAAACCCTTAATTACTTGAATTAACCAAATAGGACTGTATGGCTAATTGCATTACTCGTAGTTGTATTAGGAACAAGAAAAATGCTAGAGCCAAAAATAATAGGAGATTCTCAAGGCGTCTCAGCATCTGTTATGTTAGCTGCACTAATTATCAGTATCAACATCTTGGGGTTTGTTGGTCTATTGATATCCCCAATTATAATCATTTTGATTAAAGCTTTAGCAGAACAGGGTTATCTAGAAGCATGGTTGGACTTGAAGCCAGGTGAGAAAGAAGAAGTTCATAGTTAATAAGGAAGAATTTGTAGCTTATGACGAAGTATGCAGAGCGCACTTGATTGGATTAGCTATGAATTCTTTTTACTATATAGTTAGATATTTTAAACTCAAAATAGGAATGACCGCCCTTATTACTTGTTGGTAGGGATCACCTATGGATGCTTCGAAAGTTATTTGAGGGAAAACGTTGGACTGTTATAAATCCTTTCGTTGACTAAGAACGAACCTTCTTAAACTAGTAAATTAAAAACTATCTATTCAAATGTACGTTGATAGTTTTTTGTTTTGATTATTAAAGTTGAAATTCTGTTTTAATCATTTGGGCAACTTCTTCAGCACTTAAATTAGTATTGTTTACTCTAAGGTAGTTCTCTCTGTCTATTTCTCCTACTTCAGAATTCATTCGAAGGCTTTCCAGACTGCTTATTAAATGATCTTCAGACTGTTTAATGTTTCTTTTAGTAGGTTTATGTTCGAGACGATTTGGAGTATTATTACGTTTCAATCTTTCTTCAACATCCGCTTCTAACTCCACAAAATAAATATCTGCCCCTTCTGAGCTAAATATTTTGCATACTCTCTCAACCTTATCCCAATCTTCTTCTAGGTTAAATGCCCATACAAAAGTAAAGATCATTCCATACATATTACTTTTAGAAGCAGTCTGAAATATCTCCTCTCGAAATAATGTAGATAGCCTCCACATTTCAGGACTAAAACCAAAGAATGGTTCCAGTAAGTCAATTGTCATATGGTTATGTAAAAGTTTTAAATCCGTAATCTTTGCTAATTCTTGCCCAATGGTCATTTTACCAACAGCTTGTGGACCAAATAATAAAATAAACTTCATATTTCTTCCCCCAACAAAATCTCATTTAGATACCAGCATACGGAATAAGTATATTGTCGTTACCGATAAGTCATTAAGCAGATTTTACCATACGATGTATCCGTTAAGAATAGAAAACTATTCATCAGCATTTTTCTTTGAGTAGATCCACCCCTGGGACATGAATTAATAATTTCTTCCACTTTATAATTTCATAATTCTCCCCATAGTCAAAAAAAACTTCGTTTGAGCGCTGTCCCTGATACGCGAATTATATTATGGATGATTGTTTTTGTCCCAGGGACTGCTTTAATTAAACAACATTTTTTGTAAAACAGCAGTATCATATGAAATTATAAAAGATGCTCAGTTAGTCCACGATAGACACTATATACTCACCGCGGTTTTCACCAGATTTCAGAACGCCTAATTCTTTCAGTCTGTTCAAATTTTTCGCAATGCTTGAAGAAGAGGCATCTAACGTTTGATCAAACAATTCACGATGGAATACTTCCCCATCTTCCATCCGGGCAATTAACTCAAACATGATTTTGGCATGACCACGTCCTAATAATTCTCGGACATGCTTAATTTTATCGTAACGCTGCAACTCATTAAGTACTTTTGTTAATGATGCATTCACACATTCTAAATAGAAAATGATAAAAGGTTTTAAGTCCCCTTGTGTAGCGATCATCAGCGTATCATAATAATCTTCGATTCGTTTATCGATAAATTCCTCCACGCTAAATGCATCCTTAATCTTCGATAAGTCATAATGAATTAACCCCACTAAAGTTGAAAAAGCACGGGCTGTCCGTCCATTCCCATCTGAGAAAGGATGAACATAGCCAATAAAGTGATGCGTAATCCCAGATATAATCAAAGGATGAATCTTCTTTTCATGATATTCTTCTGAAGAATAGGGATTTAGATGGCCGGTGACGCTCGTATAAAGCCAAGAGAAAAAGGCGTTCATCAAATCAGGCACATCGTTCCAGTTAGGTGGTTCATAGCTGACATCTCCATCACCATCCAATAAAACAACTGCAATTCGTCGATACCCGTCAGGATGACCCGTTAAATCTTTCATTAATAAATGTTGAATATGTTTTAATACCGGTTCACTCATATCTGAAAAATCTTTTGCAGGATCCAGGTCATAAAGGTATTCATAAGTATCAAACACATTTCGGACTTCTAATTTCGCTTTTTCTTTAACGGTTAAAGGAATTTTTTTATAATTTTGAAAAAGTTGTTCCACTTCCTTTAATTTCAATTTATTTTGTTCGATTTTAGTGGTGAAATGAGCCGTTCTTACCATAGAATTCCGTAAAATGGTAGGCTTTAAGGGATGACTTTTTAACCCTAATCTGGCTAAGGCTCCGATGTTTCTTTCTGCTTCTAATATATGTTGTTGAATCTCATAATCATACGGATTAAATTGAGGAACAAAGACGGTTTTACCCTCTACTTCTTGTAGATGAGTATTTGAAAAAATATACGTCACATTACACCCCTCCATTACACTTATAAATGTTGATAAATCAACCTTAATCGTTAATTTTATTATAAATCATTACACTAATTATGTACACAATAAAAGAGAGTTAAACCAAGTACTATTCCTTCTCTCAGTTTGCATGACGTTTATTTCTTCGCTTGAGTGCTGGCCCAGAGACACGCCGACAAGAAACGTGCAGGCCTACCCTGAATTGTAGTGAATTGTCGGAATTCTGTATCATTGTTTCCATCCCTGGGTCGCAAAGTTCTAAAATTCAAATCAATATCTTCAGAAAAACGGTCTATCAGCTGATAACATTTCGATAGAGAAGTACCACCCTTAAATATAATGTCTGGAGAAATCTTAACCATATTTTGCAGTAAATATGATACATAATAATCTTTTTCTATATATTCTTCTGGAACTCCTTTTTCATCAGCAGTGACTCTTAGAATTTCAAAAAAGACTTTTTTATCATTGTGTAAGATCATCATAAACCTCACTCTCAAATAATTTCACCGCTGTTTTAGATGGATATTTTCTCAAATATCCATTTAATTCATTTACACTTATTTTCTTACCCCCCAAATAGTTTACTATTTCTTTATTCGCAACACTCATTGGTTCGACACTTACATATTCAAAGTTATTCAGTAGATCTAGTACCTGTAATATTTTATAGTTGTCTTTATTAACATTTACTCTTGGTTTCCTTATAGTTATACGTCTTTTATTAAAATGAACAATTCTATTATTCATTTTCTCTACATTTGTAACGATTTCAACAACACTTGGGTTTTGGGTTGTTAAATGTAGTTTATTTGCAAATGCAAGACCTGAAATATATCCTATAACTTCTTTGCCACGATATAAATATTTCTTATCAATGATTTTATTAACACTTAAAGATTTCGTTGTCAAAATTGAATCGGGATTCGAAATAAAATAAATACCATTTTTATATTCGTAACGACAAATTTGATTTGAATCGGTTAATCTTTTTAAATTCTGCCTTAAAGTGTTGTAATTAATGTCTATCTTGTTTTGGATTTCATCTAAAAAAATAGGCTCGTCGTATCCATAGTTTTCGATTAAATATTTCAACAAGTTCATGATAATCCCTCCTTCAATTCATTGTAACATATTTATAATAAATAAATATAAATCCGTTACAAAAAGCAACAATAAAGCAAACAAATAAATGGCGAAATTACATATTCGTCCATCTCCGTTCTTTCAGCCACCTAAATTAAATCCGACTTAAATATAGGGTGTAGAAGAGAGAAGATTGGAAATCGCTTATCTCTTTTCTGCTACTACGCTCCAAAATCAAACACACGGTCCCTGTTAATCGAACTAACAGGGACCGTGTGTTTGTTTGCAACTGTATGGGTATGAGCATTGACGAAGCGTCATTGTGCTTCTGGCGCCGTTGAACGACCCCGTGTTTAGTTCTTTCGCATTACTTTCCATTTGCAATATTTTCAACTCGTTATTTTGTTGAATGTCTTTAATTGCTGCAAATAGAAATTTTCTGCTTCTTTCCTGTGGCCGATCAAATAATCCTCCACCGTGATGCGCCGTGCAGATAAAATGCCTCTCGCTTTAACTCCTGGCATGTGTTGGGCTAATTTAATAACATCCAATAACGTGTATTCACCTGGCATTACTAAATGCCTGGCAACGCTTACTTCTTTGCGGAAGCCCACATGCCCATATTTCAAAATCACTTTCCAGTAGGACCATTCCATCGTTCTCCACTCCCATTCAAATTTGGTGTGTGTAACGTTTTTGCAATGCCCAATTATACAGGTCAATTTTCAGTCTTCTCGTAAAAACATATTCCAATACCCCCCAAACAAGAACCTTTTAATGATTCAAACAACATTTGGGTACATGCTCTTGGATTTAGCAACCAACTCAAAGCCTATAAACACTCAACTCTTTCATAATTCTCTTCCACCTCCAATTGTTCCATTTTCGGATGATCATAGTTGTAAGCTGCGAATAAATTAACACTTTGAATCCTGTGAAACCTCAATTCCGGTATCGTGGGAACCGGAAGGGGGGCTGATTTTACAATGTTGTTGAAATCCCAGATGTCACTAGGGATTCATCAATACTTTTTCGCATTAAAAAACGAGCTTGGAAATGTATCTCCAAGCTCGTTTATTTGTTTTTCTTATGAACAGTGGCTGTGGCCAATGCACTTTTTATGCGATAATAATAGCCCAAGATACAATTTCGGCCGCCATTCGTATTACTATTTTTTTTTACATAACAAGCTGGTGACGCATTCAGTCGGTTACCCCCATGTTGAATTTAGATGAGAAATGACCTTCTACATATTCATTATTTCCCCATCATACCTTTAAAATTGTGGCTGTTAGCTGAACCCGCAGTTCCATGCATTTCTTTATAACGTTCCAGCAATCGCTCATTGCTTAACTCAGGGTGCATTTCCTTCATGAAAGGCTTCATTTGACCAAAATTCATATTTCCGCTTTCCATGAATTCTTGCATCTCCTCGAAATTACCAGAGTTCATCATGTAAGAAAAGAATCCTCTAGTAACCACCTGCATTTATTAAAACTTAATTTTTATTTTCTGTGATTCGATGATTTTCTCTTCATCTTTATCAAACACATCACTTGTCGTTATTTCAATCCATTCAAGATCATCTGAAGACTCTACAATAAACCCTATATTCCCTTTTTTCGTTTCATTGCCTTCTATTTCTCCGTTTAAATCTTCAAGATAAATATCATTTTCCCAATTTAATTTTTCGCCTGTGCTGGTTTCAATAAGAGCTATTGGTGCGAAATTCACTTTTTCTGGGTACTTATTCTCAATCTCTATAAATACTTTCACAAAATCAAATTCCTCTTCTTGTGTTAACACATGGAAATAATCAATCAAACTGTAGTCTGGTCTTAGATGAATCATTTTCATGTCTTTGACAGTGAGTTTTATTGGACCAACTGAATACGTCTTATTCACTTGATTAATGGCCTTTAACGTAGCTTCACCTTTTTCATCTGACACGGTTTGATCAACTTCTATTAGTGTTCGATCGTCTGGGACCTGTGGATTTGAATAGTAGTCATTCAAATAATCAATATTTGCTGGTTTTTCATTTACAGAGGCTACGGTATTATTGGAACAACCTGATATTACTAGAGTTAATAACGCCAATAGGGCAATAAGTTTTTTCAAAAGTAACCCTCCTACTAAGTATTCATTTTAAAAAAGAAGGACTGACTTTTTATATAACAGTCAGATCCTTCTATCTATATTAATCATGTGGCAAGAAAAAATTTATTTGTCATCAATTTGTGTTTTATTTTTTCCTTTTTTCAAAATATCAAAAATAATTTTTGCGTTGTCTGTATTGTCAATTTGTCCTGCAAAACGCTCCGCGCCAGGTCCGAAGGCATATACAGGAACGTCCTCGCCAGTATGACCACTAGTAGTCCAGCCCGTGTTTGAACGGCTGTCAAAGATTTTTTCAATCGCATTATCAATATCTACTTCTTTCTTAGTAGATGCATCCTTCACAGATTGAATTTCACTAGTCGTTAACTCCAGTTCAATATATTTTGCCAGTGTTTCTTCTACGTCTGCACCATTCACGATTTCTTTTGCCATGAAATCAGGTGTGCGTTTGGCTGCTTTAATTGGCTCACCAAACCAGTTATAAATGCCATCTGAACCGATAGAATAACCACCAGTGGAGTGATCAGCAGTTGCGATAACTAATGTATGCTTGTCCTTTTTCGCAAAATCAATTGCTGCTTTAAATGCTTTATCAAAGTCTTCCATTTCACTCATCGCAGAAACGATGTCATTGTCATGCCCAGCCCAGTCAATTTGACTCCCTTCAACCATTAAGAAGAAACCATCCTTGTCTTGATTTAAACGGTCAATAGCCGAAGTGGTCATGTCTCCTAAAGAAGGCGTTTCCTCTGAACGGTCAATCATTTTTGGCATTCCACGGTCAGAGAATAGGCCAAGAACTTGTTTATTTGTGTCATTTAATAATTCGTCTTTACTTGTTATATGGCTATAGCCATCCTTTTTGAATTCTTCAATAAGGTTACGATCTTTTCGATCAAATAAATCAGTCCCTCCACCAAGAAGAACATCTACTTTATGTTCACCATTAACTAAGTCATCATAATAATCATTTGCAATAGCATTCATGTTTTTACGACTTTCATCATGTGCTCCAAATGATGCTGGAGTTGCATGAGTAATTTCAGATGTGGCAACAAGTCCAGTTGCTTTTCCTTGTTCTTTCGCAGCTTCCAATACCGTTTTCACTTCTGAACCATCATTATCCACAGCGATTGCACTATTGTATGTTTTAATTCCAGCAGACATTGCGGTTGCAGCCGCAGCAGAGTCTGTTATGTTTTGTAATGGGTCTTCTGGATACGTCATTTGCAGACCTACAAGATATTTATCAAGCTCCGTGCGATCTGCGAATTTCGTGTTAGGCGTATCTTGTAGGTACCGATATGCAGTTGTATATGAAACTCCCATTCCATCACCAATCAAGAAGATGACGTTTTTAATTTCTGGCGTATTCACCTTTTTTTCTTTTGCTTCAGCCATAGAGATAGATCCTCCTAAACTAGCAAATGCAACAGACGTCATCACAGCTAAAGGGATAAGTTTCTTTTTGAATTTCTCAATAAACATTCAACATTCCTCCTAATCCTTGATAGGACAAATATATACTAGTAGTGTTAATGCTCAATGAAGGTAGTGTAATAGTTTTGTAAACCCAGTTATTTCTAAAAACTTTTACTGCGGATAAAACTTGTATTCTACTTTTAGTAATGAGTACCTTCTTCATATTGCGGCTGACATACGGACATTTTTAATGTGCAAATAAATTAAAAATCCAAAACGGTTTAGGTATACTTTTCCAACGTAACCTAAAGAAAAAAACGAACAGTGGCTGATGCCAGTGCACGTTTTTTACGATGAATACCGGCCCAAGATACAATTTCGGCCGCCATTCGTATTACTAATCTTTTTTACATAACAAGCTGGTGACGCATTCAGTCGGTGACACCCATGTTGAATTTAGATGAGAAATGACCTTCTACATACTAATTATTTCCCCATCATACCTTTAAAATTGTGGCTGTTAGCTGAACCCGCAGTTCCATGCATTTCTTTATAACGTTCCAGCAATTGCTCATTGCTTAATTCGGGGTGCATTTCCTTCATGAAAGGCTTCACTTGACCAAAATTCATATTTCCGCTTTCCATGAGTTCTTGCATCTCCTCGAAATTGCCAGAGTTCATCATGTCGTGCATTTGTTCCATATCCATTCCCTGGTGTTGCATTAAGTTCACTGAATTTTCGTTTGCAGATGCTGATGTTAGATACATACCAGCACCACCTGCTGTGATTAGGCTTGCTGCTAGTATTCCTGTAACGATTGTTTTTCTCATTTTAATTTCTCTCCTTTTTATAAAATATTTTTTTTAATATCTTCAAACTCTTCCGATGATATTTCACCTTTGGCAAGCCTTATCTTGGCAATTTCCATGGCGTCTGGCCCTGGGACTTGCTGAGAACTATTTAACCCATTCGCATTTTTGTTCTTCGCGAAATAGTAAACTACAAAACCGATGATTACTAATAATACTATCCACATTAAGACTCCGCCTCCCATTCCATATCCCATACCATATCCCATTTTCTTTCCCCCCTTTTGTTTGACTCGTTGTTTCCTATAACTTAACTATAAAGGGTAACTATGAAGAAAGTATGGAGACCATTTTGATTATAAAAAAGCGTAGGTGGCATCTGTTACAATGCCATCTACGCTTTTCACATGCTATTTTATTTGTCCCTCTTTTTCATATACATCATCCAGATCAACAGTATGATACCCACGAAAATTAACAAAGTCCAAAACATTTGGCCAAACCAGAAAGACATGTGATGGTACATCATTTTTTGGTCCATCATCATTCCCATCGAACTTGGAGGAAACCAAATCATCCTTACTACGAATAATAAAAATGAAATTCCGATTATTACTAATAACATTAATATCGTCATCCATACGGTTTTTTTCATATGCTCACCTTATTCCACTTTATATCCAATACCCCAGACTGTTTTGACAAGTGATTTTTCAATCTTAGCTTTTTGTAATTTTTCCCGAAGATTTTTAATGTGCGAGTCAACCGTCCGATCTTCTCCCATAAATTCTATTCCCCAAATGAGCTCCACAAGCTGTTCTCTTGAAAGTACTTTACCGCGGTGCACTATGAATGTTTGAAGAAGATCAAATTCAGTTTGGGTTAGGTCTAATATTTCTCCTTGATAGATGGCATCTCGTGAAGTTAGGTTCAAAATGATTCCTTTGTATTTTAACACTTCATCATTTCTGTCATGGTGCTGAGTTCTACGTAATAAAGCTTGCACCCTTGCCATTAGCTCAGCTTCCTCAAAAGGCTTAACTAAGTAATCATCGGCACCAGTTGATAACCCCTGTACCTTATCCTGAATCGAGCCTTTAGCCGTTAGCATTATTATGGGTATATCAGAGGTTTTCCGTACTTGTTGTAACGTCTCCCACCCATCCATTAATGGCATCATGACGTCAAGAATCATTAAATCATAGTCATTTTTCAACATTTTATCATGCGCTTGTCTTCCATCCTCTGCTTCATCTAGAAGATAGTTTTCTTGTTGCAAATATAGACGTAACAGTTGTCTCATTTCAAATTCATCGTCTACAATCAATATTTTTTTCATTTTCTCACCCTACTTATATAAATTATCTATCTTTATAATTTAAGAGGTTTTTCAAAAAGTCCGCTAAAAATAGCTGTAGTATCTCTTCGTTGGCTTGCTTC
>NZ_ALJG01000229.1 GCF_000286315.1 Paenisporosarcina sp. TG20
CCGGAAGGGAAACGTTGATAAATCAACGTTTCTATACGTGAAAAGTCGGTTTTTGATGTGTTTTTATCAAAAACTGATGAAAGTCGGGCTAACAACTAATTCTGAATAATCTAATTTGCTTATTGCAGTTTACTGAAAATTCCTGTAATATTTTTCATGTAAATATAAATGCAAGCGCTTGCATAATTTCCATCCATGATTACAATCAGCTAGATTACCTTCTTATCATCGTGTGATGCAAGTGATTTCATCTATTTGCGCAAACGGTTTCACATCAACTAAGTGGATGATGTCTATTTGGAGAAAGGAGGATTCCTAGAATTAATCTACTACTCTACTAGAAGAGACAAAGGAGGAAACAGTGAGTGAAAATAACAAAAAATAGTAAACGTAAATTTTCGGTTTTTATGGTGTTGATTATGGTGTTGAGCTTATGGTTACCTTTTATACCAGCGAAACAAGCACTTGCCACAGATTCTATTAATACGATTGAAAATGATATTGTTCAAATAGCGGAGTCTACTGAACCTCATGTACGTTTCACTTATATACGCGAAGATCAAACGTATGGGGATTGGAATATTTGGGCATGGAATACAGGTGTAACAAATGATCAAATCAATTTTGAATCGTATGCAGGCGGCGTGGCAACTGTAAATATTGCCGTTGCTCCTGAAACTGAACAATTTGGATTTGTGCTCCGTAGTACAGAGGACTGGAATACCGCAGAAAAAGAGTTTGGGGATCGCTTTATTAAAGTGAATAACAATGATTCACTTACAAAAGCTTATATTACAAGTGGTGTCGAGGAAATTAGAATTGTTCCTGATGGCTCAGCTCCTGTTATTGACCAAGGGAACGCGACGTTTTATTACCGTGATAAAATCCTTTTCACTAGCGATGAAATGGACACGATTGAAAAAGTAGAGTTAAAGTTTGGTGGACAAACGAATGATATGACCTATGAGCCAGAGAATGAGAGATTTGTATATTCATATAACAACATTCCAAATGGTGAAACAGCATACACATATCTTGTAACAAAAGATGGCGTCACAACTGAAGTGAGTGATCCTTACAATACAGTCGATGGAGTTTCGAAGATTGAATTCCTTCAAGCTGATTTGACGGTTTTAGGTTCAGTAGAACCAGCAGCTATTGACTACAATCAAAATGCTGTATTATCTGTTGATATTCAAGGATTGACAGACGATCTTTCAATTAGCAAAATCTTTGCAGATGCTTCTTCTTTAGGCGAATCAAATCAATTGGAGATTGATTCATCCTTAAAAGAGATTGCTATTGCAGTAGATGACGACATTACAGCTGGTACCAAAGTCATTCCATTAACAGTGGTTGATTCTTTTGGAAATACACATGAAGGATCAGCAGAAGTAGAAGTTAAAACGAGACAATCGACAGGAGAGTCTGATTTTGATTGGGACGAGTCTGTGATTTACTTTATGTTAACAGACAGATTCTTTGATGGTGATGAGAGTAACAACGATCCTTATGATCTTAACTATGACACCAATTCACGTGGTACTTACCAAGGTGGCGATTTGAAAGGGATTACGACAAAACTAGATTATCTAGATAATCTCGGTGTCAACACAATTTGGATTAGCCCAATTGTAGAAAATATAAAATATGATGTCCGCTCTGCTGAAACGAATGGTACATCTGTTGACCCGTACTTCGCCTATCATGGCTACTGGGCGAGTAATTTCGGGGAATTAAATCCGCACTTTGGAACAATGGAAGATTTCCATGAGTTAATTGATGCTGCTCATGACCGTGATATGAAAATCATGGTGGATGTAGTGTTAAATCATACAGGCTATGGCTTAAAAGAAATCGATGGAACAATAGCAAACCAGCCTGCAGGTTTCCCAACGGATGAGGATCGATCTAGATTTAGCGATATTGTCCGTCAAGGCGCAGATGTTGGAACGGATGAGGTTGTTGGTGAATTAGCTGGACTTCCTGATCTTAAAACTGAAGACCCCGCAGTTCGTCAGCAAATCATTGATTGGCAAACAAGTTGGATTGATGATGCTACGACAGCTAAAGGAAACACGATTGACTACTTCCGGGTAGATACCGTAAAGCATATTGAAGATGCAACTTGGATGAAGTTTAAAAATGCGTTAACTGACAAGATGCCTGAGTTTAAGATGATTGGTGAAGCTTGGGGTGCAAATGTTGATAATAACCTAGGCTACCTTGAAACAGGCATGATGGATTCTTTATTGGACTTTGAGTTTAAAAATACAGCTCGTACATTTGTAAATGGCGATCTAGAAGCTGCAAATGACGCGCTTATTACTCGAAATGGAAAAGTTGATAATACCGCAACATTTGGCCAATTTTTAGGCAGTCATGATGAAGATGGATTCCTTTATTCATTAGCTGGAGATGAAGGCAAGCTGAAAATTGCCGCATCCCTTCAAGCAACTGCAAAAGGACAACCAGTTATTTATTACGGGGAAGAACTTGGTCAAACTGGAGCCAATAACTACCCGCAATACGATAACCGCTATGACTTTGCTTGGGATCAAGTAGAAAATAATGATGTATTAGATCACTACACAAAGATTCTTAACTTTAGAAGTGAGCATTCAAAAGTTTTTGCTAAAGGGGAAAGAATATCTTTAGGAGGTTCTGATACAGATAAATTCTTATTATTCTCACGTGACTATAAAGATCAATCTGTATATGTCGGATTGAACGTTGCTGAAGACACAACAGACGTAACATTAACGGTTGATTCACAAGATGCTGTTGTAACTGATCATTACTCTGGAGAGGTTTACACGGCAAATGAAACTGGAAAAATGATTGTACCACTTCCTTCGATAACTGATGGGGGTACTGTCTTATTGACAGTTGAAGGTGGAAATATTACGGGTGCGGTCGCTACAGGAGACAGTGTAGAAGCAGTTGAACCAGTTCCTGCGAATAATATTCGTATTCACTATAACCGCACGGACAATATATATGAGAACTATGGAGCATGGTTATGGAACGATGTAGCTTCACCTTCGGCTAACTGGCCAGTGGGTGCAACTATGTTTGAAAAAACGGATAGTTATGGAGCATACATTGACGTTCCGCTAACTGACGGTGCAAAAAATATTGGCTTCCTTGTTATGGATATAACAGCTGGTGACGCTGGTAAAGATGGTGGAGACAAAGGCTTTACGATTTCTTCGCAAGAGATGAATGAAATTTGGATTAAGCAAGGTTCAGATCAAGTATATACGTACGAACCAGTTGATTTACCAGAAAATACTGTGCGTATTCACTACACTCGTGACAACTCAGACTACGATAACTTTGGCATTTGGAACTGGGGCGATGCAGCAGCACCTTCTGCTAATTGGCCAACAGATGCAGCAGACTTTGACGGGGTTGATCGTTATGGCGCATATGCGGATATCGAACTGACAGAAGATGCAAAGGAAATTGGTTTCCTAATCGTCAATCAAGCCACACAAGAAAAAGATGGTGGAGATAAATCATTCAACTTACTAGATAAGTATAATCATTTATGGATCAAGCAAGGCGATGATACCGTCTATATTTCTCCTTATGAGGAAGTAGCATCTGGAATTGTTTCAGGTGAGATTATCTCCGAAGATACGATACTACTCGGCTTCACGATGACAGATGGTTTAACTTCTGAAAGCTTACAAACAGGGTTAGCTATTAAAGATGCTGATGGAACAGCAATTCAAGTTGACAGTGTTGAAATCACTGGAGATAAAACGGTTGAGGTAAAAGCAACATTCGAGTTAGATAAACTACCATTGTCTATTACGTACTCAGGCACAACGGTTTCAGCAACTTCAGGCTGGAGAATGCTTGATAAGATGTATGCATATGATGGCGACGATCTTGGTGCAACATACAAAGATGGACATGCGACACTTAAATTTTGGGCACCAACAGCAAGAAAAGTAGTGGCGAAATTCTATGATAAAGATGATGCTGCTGTTGCAATTGGCAGTGTGGAGTTAACACTCGGCGAGCAAGGGGTCTGGTCAAAAGACATCAGCCCGAGTGAACTGGCTGTTACTGATCTTAAAGGCTACTACTATCAATACGAAGTAACAAATGATGGCGTAACGAAAAAAGTATTAGACCCTTATGCGAAATCGATGGCAGCATTTACGGTTAATACAAAAGGTGTAGCAGGTCCTGACGGCGATGACGTTGGTAAAGCAGCTATCGTTGATTTAAGCGGTACAAACCCAAAAGGATTTGATCATGCTTCAATTGATGGCTATGAAAAGCGTGAAGATGCAGTGATTTACGAGGTTCACGTTCGAGACTTTACGTCGGATCCTTCAATAGAAAAAGATTTAAAATCAAGATGGGGTTCCTATAAAGGGTTTATTGATAAGCTCGATTATATTAAATCTCTAGGTGTCACACATGTTCAATTACTACCCGTCATGGCTTGGTATTATGGCGATGAAACGAAGGCAGGCGAAAGAGAACTTACCTATTCAGCAGGTGGCAATGAATACAATTGGGGTTACGACCCTCATAATTACTTCTCACCAGATGGTGCGTATTCAGAGGATGCTACAGATCCTGAGCTACGCGTTAAAGAGCTGAAAGAATTAATTGATGCAATCCATGATGCTGGAATGGGCGTTGTGTTTGATGTTGTATATACACATATGGCTAAAGCCAGTGCATTAAATGACATTGTGCCAAATTACTATGCGTATCAAGACGCTAAAGGCAACTTCCTAGGAGGTTTTGGCAACAACCTGGCAACAAGTCACACAATGGCTGAAAAGCTAATGGTCGATTCAGTGGAATATTGGTTTGAAGAATACAAGATTGATGGTATGAGATTTGATATGATGGGTGACGCAACCTATCCATCTATTCAAAATGCTTATAATGCTGCCGCTTCAGTAAATCCTGATGCTTTATTTATTGGCGAAGGTTGGAGAACATTTGCAGGTCATATAGCTGATCCGTCACTTGCCGGAATGGGTGCAGATCAGGATTGGATGGATAAAACAAACGATGTTGGGGTATTCTCTGACGAAATCCGTAATGAACTGAAATCTGGTTTCGGTTCAGAAGGAGAGCCAAGATTTTTAACGGGTGGCGCAAGAGATGTTCAAACGATTTTCAATAACATTAAAGGACAGCCTTCGAATACGTCCGATGATGATCCGGGTGATATGGTCCAATACATCGCAGCACATGACAATTTGCCTTTATATGATGTCATTGCTCAATCCATTAAAAAGGATCCGGCAATTGCTGAAAACAACCTGGAAATTCATAAACGCATTCGACTTGGAAACTCCATGATTTTAACATCTCAAGGTACGGCGTTTCTCCATGCAGGCCAGGAATATGGCAGAACGAAGCAATGGTTAGCTGAAGGAGTACCCGAACAGAAATATCATGAATTTAAAGATGTTGATGGGAATCCATTTGGTTATTTCATCCATGATTCCTATGACTCTTCAGATGCCATCAATAAATTTGATTGGGAGAAAGCAACGAACAAAAAAGAATATGCAGTCAATACAACAACTAGAGAATTCACACAAGGCTTAATTAACTTAAGAAGATCAACAAATGCCTTCCGCTTAGGTGAAAAAGAGTTGGTTGATACAAATGTTTCGTTACTCAAGTTCCCTGAAGTGAAAGATTCCGACTTAGTCATTGCGTACGAAAATGTTTCAACCGATAAAACGGGCAATTACTATGTGTTTGTCAATGCAGATAACAAAGCCCGCACGTTAACATTGGGAGAATATAATTTCTCTGACGGTGTGATTTTAGTGGACAATGATGAAGCGAGTACTAAAAAAGTTTCTAAAGAATCGGGCTTTACTTTATCAAAAGAGACCTTAACGATCGATCCGTTAACAACGATTGTGATTAAGTTAGATAGAAAGGCAACAGAAAAACCAAAGAAAGACAAGAAAGAAAAGAAACCAAAGGGAGGAAATAAAAAGGGGTCTGGTGCATCTGTACCAGCTGCACTTCCGACAGCCGGAAAACCTAAAATGATGAAGATTTCGGCTTGAATTTGGAACCTATGAGGAACATTGAAGTCTTACACAGGTACGGTAGAGTCTGTGAAACCCTTCTATTAAATAACGTAGAATAATCCTTTAAAGTTAGCAAAAGGCCGCCGAAATATCATCTTCGGCGGCTTCTTTTATAAGCAGTAAGTGTCCATTCCCTAGTAAACCAAAATAAAAGACCAATGCATGTTTAGGTTGCAGGCGAGAAACGGATACACGATTGCCTAATAGAAAGAAGAATCGCGATGTGACAAGGTCACATCACGATTTTTGCGTTCTTTAGGTTATGATGCAGCAGGTTTTCCGTACGAAGCTAGCTGAAAATCATAATTTATATATTGGTCAGATTTCGACCTTGGAAAATCGCGTCCCAGGGATGGAACAATTAGAGAAATAGTGATGATGAAACTCATTATAAATCAAGACTTCCCGCCCTTCAAGCATCGATGATCCGGAATATACGGTGGATGGCGCGATACATTATGCAGTCATAATACGCCTGCGATACGCAATTGTCATCGACAAAGGTCACATCGTTGATAAGCATGTTACTGATTTCAGAGAATCTAGAGGGTTGTTGGTTCAATAGAACTGTGGCGAATTTGATTCTTCTATAAGATAAACATGCGAAGACTTGCAAAAATTATAGAGACAAAGTCGTACTAAGGATGATAACAATGTTAATATGAATTCATACAAAATTAGAAACATGTAAAATCATAGGAGTTTGATCGAATGTCTCTACGTAGTGTAACCATTAAAAAAGATAAGGTTAATAATAGGTTGTATCCTTTTTCCATTCCTTCAATTAAAGCGTCTAATTCAATTTTCTTTACTAGTGAAGTAACTTTTTTTGTGGGAGAAAACGGGTCTGGAAAATCTACTTTGCTTGAAGCTATAGCCTACCAGTGTGGAT
Source organism: Paenisporosarcina sp. TG20 (assembly GCF_000286315.1). GTDB lineage: Bacteria > Bacillota > Bacilli > Bacillales_A > Planococcaceae > Paenisporosarcina. The sequence continues at coordinate 6,988 of NZ_ALJG01000229.1, forward strand.
TTAATACTGCTGGAGGTGGGCGAAATAATATGTATGAAATAGAATCTTCGAACTCTACGTTAGGAGAACATATTCGACTTTCGTGGCTCCCAAAGATTAACCAGGGATTCTTTTTAAGAGCCGAGAGTTTCTATCATTTTGCTTCATACTTAGACCAATTATCTAAAGATAGTCCTGATATTTTTAGAAGTTATGGTGGTAAATCCTTGCATGAACAATCCCATGGGGAAGCTTTCTTTAATTTATTTAACAATAGATTCGGACAAAAAGGTATTTATTTATTAGATGAACCTGAAGCGGCCTTATCTCCATCACGTCAGCTGGCGTTATTGAGAATAATAAGGGAGTTAGTAAAAGATGGAAACAGTCAGTTTATTATTGCCACACATTCACCAATATTATTAGGTTACCCAGAATCACAAATATTGAATTTTGATACTTCACCCATCGCTGAAGTCGAATACGAAGATACCGATCATTACCAGGTAATGAAAGGTTTTTTGAACAGGAAAGAACAATATTTAAAGGAATTGTTTAAAGAGGATACTGAATAAATTTACATTTCTTAAAAAGATGTTCTATCAAATCAAGCAGACAATAATGTTGAAACTTATCTCCCAGCTGGTTTAATAGCAATAATCCACTTACTTACCCGCTTGCTAGGGGGTGTCGAGCGACGGTTGTATCACAAACTTGTCTAGCTAAAAGCCCACTGCTTCTTTAGCGGTGGGAGTGTCAGATTCAGGATGCCCGATATTGTAACTCTTATTGTCATAACTAACGCGGTACCCCTAAATTTTATAGAAAGTTCAAAAGCAGCCGAAATTTCATCTTCGGCTGCTTATTTAAATTAATGAAACCAGACTCTTCTTTCATTCCACAAAACGGGTTGTCAATGATTTGCACTTGACATAAATTTCTTGCATGTATGAACGGAATAGAATGAATCTATGATTTGGAACCTGTGAGTAAATGATAATCGTTTAGAATAGAAAAGTCTCAGTAGGGCCGATTTTCATCTTCGCCCGTTTATTTTTGATATCACTAGATCACATTTACATATTTTCTATTAATATGAACTAATCAAATGTTTAAATGTTATAGAACTGGCAATCTACTAATATAGACTTTTATTTAGTAGAGAAAGGAGTGAGATAGATGGACGAGCAGCAGAAATTAAAGAAAGTTGGTTTTCCATTTGTACTTCTTCTAATTGGGCTAGGAATAGCTACCTTATTCAGTTACACTTTTTTAGAAATTGCAGAAGGTTTAATGGAGAACGAAATTGAAACTTTTGATTCTGCTATTATTTCAACTTTAAAAATAATTGAATCAGGAATAGTAGATCAATTTTTTGTATTTATAACAGAGCTTGGTTCGGTGTGGTTCTTAACCTCCATGTCAATATTGCTCATTCTTACACTCTGGTTAACTAAAAAAGATAAATGGGGAATCATCTTTTTTATCTTGGCCATAGGTGGAGGGGGCATTCTCACTCAGATATTTAAGCATTATTTCGGAAGAGAAAGACCGTCGATTAATCCTGAGATTGATGCAATTGGGTATAGCTTCCCTAGTGGTCATTCGATGGGATCCCTCATTTTTTATGGGTTCGTCATATATTTTGTTGCAAGAACCAAGCTTTCAAGAAAAATGAAATGGATTTTTGCAATTCTTGCAGGTATCTTAGTACTCTTGATTGGAATTAGCCGCATTTACTTAGGAGCCCATTTCCCAAGTGATGTCGTATCAGGTTACATGGCAGGAGGAGTTTGGATGATCGCTTGTATTATTTCCGTAGAATGGATGATATGGAGAAGTCGGAGTGATATACGTCCATTGGATTTTTTTCGCAAATTTTTAGGAGATACGATTAATAGAACGAAATAGAAATGCTAAATGCACATCTTGTTATTTAGGGGAAAATAATCTAAGAAAGTGGAGGAATGATGATGATTAAAAAGGCATTAAAAATAATAGTCATTTCCAGTAGCATTTTTCTTGGAGTGCTGGTCATTTGGGGACTTATCGAACCATACTATATCAATGTTGAAAAAGAAGAAGCATCTATTCCAAATCTTCCTGAATCTTGGAAAGGCGAAGAAATTGCAGTAGTTGGGGATTTTCAGGTTGGAATGTGGATGGATAACTCGTATACGGTTGAACGGGTTGTAAACCAACTAGTTGAGATGGAACCGAAGGCAGTTCTAATCACTGGAGACTTCATTTACCATACTAAAGGAGATACAGATCATGAAATAGAAAAGGTTCAAGACCTTCTCCGTCCCTTAGCTGAATCAAGTATTCCTGTTTTTACTGTCCTCGGAAACCATGACTATGAAATGGACAAAAAAACAAAAGAACCAAATCTTGTAGTGGCCGAGAAATTAACTAGTTCATTAGAAGACATTGGAATAACAGTAATGGAAAATGAGTCTGTTCCACTAACCCTTTCAGAGGATGAGGTTGAAGTTGGTACACCATCGAACAATTCACTTTTTCTCGTCGGAATCGGGTCAACATGGCCTGGATTTTCTAGTCCCACTATTGCATTTGATGATGTTCCCGAGGAGGCTCCTCGAGTAGTATTGGCTCACAATCCAAAAGAGTTTGAGTCGTTCATTGCTAATTCAGCACCACTTACCATATCGGGCCATACGCATGGTGGTCAAATAAGGATTCCTATCACACCTGATTGGTCATATTTATCAATGGTTAAGGACGGTAAAACTCATCCCTACGGTTGGTTTGACCAAAATGGTACGGAAGGAAACCATCTATATGTAAATCCGGGAATTGGATTTAGTGCTCTACCACTACGGATTAATGTGCCACCTGAAATTACTCTCTTTACCTTGAAATAGTATGCATATATGGCTATGCCTAACTGTTTTTATCGTCTCGATTTGATGACACTTTTAAACTTTTTTCCAAGCCTACCCATATTAAAGACATCTTCAATCAGCTTTTAGCATGATTGAAGGTGTCTTTTGTATGAATACATGTCTTCAGTTGCTTATTCGCTGAAACTCTATAGAAAACTCAAAAGCAGCCGAAATTTCATCTTCGGCTGCTTATTTAAATTAATGAAACGAGACTCTTCTCTCATTCCCCAAGACGGTGTACAGTATTTCTTACATATATGGACAGAATAGATTAATATGAAGAGAGAGTTATTAATGGAAGGAGATTTCCAATCATGCCTTTAGAAATTGTCAGAAACGATATAACAAAAATGAATGTAGATGTAATCGTCAACGCTTCAAACTCAGAACTACAGATGGGTGGAGGTGTTTCAGGGGCTATTTTCAAATCGTCCGGAGCTCAAGTGTTGCAGGAGGCATGCGATGTAATTGGTAATTGCTCAGTTGGAGAGGCCGTTTACACAAAAGGTTTCCAGCTACAGGCAGAATACATTATCCATACGGTTGGACCAGTTTGGAGAGGGGGGAGTCATAGCGAGGAAAAACTTCTTCAGTCTTGTTATGAAAAATCCTTGGCACTCGCTGCTACTCTTAATTGTGAGTCAATTGCATTTCCACTCATTTCTTCAGGCATTTATGGATATCCGAAGGAACGGGCTTTACAGGTTGCGATTTCTGCCATCCATGAATTTTTAATGGGGCATGAGATGTACGTATACATCGTCGTTTTTGATAATGAATCATTTGGGTTCAGTGAAAAACTATCTAAGTCTATTCATCAGTATATCGACGAGCATTATGTGGAAGAACATGAGATTATGTACTCGCGAAACCAACTAAAATTTGAGTCAGAGATTCATCAATTGCCGGATATATTGGAAGAATCTATACAGGAGAATAGAAGCCTTGTGGATGTGTTGGACCAAATCGATGAATCCTTTTCAGAGAGGCTTTTACGTTTTATTGATGAAAAAGGGATGACAGATACAGCAACCTATAAAAAAGCGAATCTGGATCGCCGACTATTTTCGAAAATTCGGAGTTCACCTGGCTATACACCACAGAAAAAAACAGCTATTGCTTTTGCTATTGCCTTAGAATTAAATCTGTATGAAACGAAGGATTTACTGGAAACTGCTGGCTATACTCTATCCAGAAGTAGTAAATTCGATGTTATCATTCAGTTTTTCATCGAAGAAAAGAACTACAATATTTACGAAATAAACGAAGCGTTGTTCACATTTGATCAGGTGTTGCTTGGGGCATAATTTTTCGTTTAGTTTTTTATAGGCTTCTATTTAAATCTAATGATTTCCGTTACAGGCGGACGCTTTCCGCGGGCGGTCCGTGAGCCTCCTCTTCGCAAGCTCATGCGGGGTCTCACCGAACACGCTTATCCCGCTGGAGTCGCCGCCTTCCACTACAATCATTCTTCTTTTAAAAATTAACAGTGATAACAATATAAAAATAAATAAAAAATTCGGTTTATCTTATAAAAAGAAAGTACCAAAACCTATATAGGATGATTTTTTATATACAACCCAAATATTACTAACCAAGAATATATTACTGAACAAAGTTCACTTCCACTGACAGGAAATTTGCGTTTCTAAAAAAGGAAATCACACTTCACATTAATCGAATTAACGAGAGTCACATCAAAGAAATACCTAGCATGTTAGTCTCTATATACTAAAAACACCATGAGTACTGGGTTCATGGCACAGTAATTTTGTATACTTTCTTATATTTTAAGAAAAACCGGGCAAAGTACGCCCGGTCCTTTAATAAGATAGGCTTCTATTTAAATCTAGTGATTTCCGTTTCA
>NZ_ALJG01000230.1 GCF_000286315.1 Paenisporosarcina sp. TG20
TATATTTGTCATTTTTAACATTTCCTCTATAACCCATAATCCAAAACTTAATTAAATAAAAAAGGGAATTATTAGGACTTTATAACTACTATGAATAAAGAATTTTTCTATTTACGGGTATTATAAAACAATTTATTATTTATATAGGAAAATAAAACCATAATTATACAAAACAAAACAGTTAAAGTGTACTATATATTCTGAATAATTAAACACTTAAAATAATAGTAACCGGTAATAATAGGAATTTATGAAAAATTGGGGAGTGAAGTTGAGTGAAGAAGAAAATAATTAGTCTTAGTTTAGCGGCAACGGTGGCATTAGCAGCATCAATGTCACCAGTTTATGCAACGTCTAGTAATGGTGTCTCTGAAACAATACATGTAAATCAAAAGAGTAAAGCGCCTAATTTTATTTCTGGTCAATTAACAGCACCATCGAATAAAGGCATGAAAGAAGTAGTTTTCAATTATTTAGCAGAGAAAAAAGGACTTTATAAATTTAGTAATGAACCATTTAAGAGTTTCAGAGTTTTAAGTGAATCAAAAGATGATATCGGGTTCACGCAAATGAAACTACAACAAATCTATAAAGGTGTTCCTGTTTTTGGTTCTGTTATAATAGCTCACGTTGATCAAAATGGGGTTTTAACATCTGTTTCAGGTGAAGTTGTACCTGAACTGGACAAGAAACAAACACTTAAGAGTGGAGCAAAAGTAAATCGTGTAGATGCCCTTGCTACTGCTAAGCAGGATTTAGAATCTAAATTAGGACAAGAAGCAGAACTTGAACATCCTGCAACACCTGAATTTGTGATTTACGCAAGAGATGGAGAAGCTAAGTTTGCTTATGCAATGGAGTTTGAATTTTTATATCCTGAACCAGGTAATTATCAATATTTTATCGATGCACAAACAGGTGAAGTGCTAGAGTCATATAATCAAATTCATGCAGCAAAACCAACATCAGGAGCTACTGGAACAGACACGGTTGGGACAGGAAAAGGTGTTTTAGGGGATACAAAATCATTCAACACATTAACGAATAATAATGGATCATACCTTCAAGACCGTACACGTGGGAATGGGATATTCACTTATGATGCAGCAAACCGTACAAGAACACCTGGTACTCTTTGGTTGGATGCAGATAACGTACTAAATGCAGCCTATGATGGACCAGCAGTTGATGCACATGCATATGCAGGTCAAACATTTGATTACTTTAATAACGTGCATAATCGTAATAGTTACGATGGGAATGGAGCTAAATTAGTTTCTACCGTTCATTACGGCCGTAGTTACAATAATGCATTCTGGAGTGGTTCACAAATGGTTTATGGTGATGGAGATGGAACAACGTTCATTCCATTATCAGGAGCTCTTGATGTTATTGCGCACGAGTTAACTCATGCCGTTACTGATACAACTGCAGATCTTGTTTATCAAAATGAATCTGGTGCGATTAATGAATCAATGTCTGATATTTTTGGAACATTAGTAGAATACCACTTTAATAACAACCCGGATTGGTTAATTGGAGAAGACATCTATACACCTGGAATATCAGGAGATGCACTTCGTTCAATGGCTGACCCAACGTTGAATGGAGATCCAGATCATTACTCAAACCGTTATATCGGCACATCTGATAATGGTGGTGTCCATTGGAATAGTGGAATTAGTAATAAAGCAGCGTATTTGCTAGCTGTTGGTGGGACGCATTATAATATTAGTGTTTCAGGAATAGGCAATGAAAAAACAGGAGAAATCTTCTTCCGTACATTAACACAATACTTAACACCGAACTCTACGTATAGCCAATATCGAGTAGCATCTATCCAAGCAGCAACAGACCTTTATGGTGCAAGTAGCACTGAAGTTGCAAGTGTTAAATCTGCATTTACAGCAGTTGGTGTTAATTAATTTTGCACTGAAGATATTCTCTATCTTTCGAGATTAGCTTTGTCTCGCTCCAAGAACCAGTCCACACCTAAGCTTGGGCCCACAGGATGTGGATCATGAAGTCGTCGCGACACGAAGTCGCGCACTTAGCCTTCCTTCCTCGCCTCATGAGAAAGCAGACTTTCGATTCAGCCCTTTTAGCTAGGTGTTGGACTAGTACGGTGTTTAGCACTTTTAATTAATATGAATGACAGCTTGCCAAATTTCACATCCTGTAGTAAAGTATGTTTAATTTCACATATGAAACGATGATGGGAAGTAGTAACAAGCACGTTTTTTCTAGAGAGCCGGCGGTTGGTGCAAGTCGGTAAAAACACTTGTGAATCCGTTCTGGAGTTGCACAACTGAAAGTAGTAGGTTGTAGCCGGTTGAAAAGCCGTTATGAGACAAGTGGATTTGTTCGTATGGACAAATCAAACAGGGTGGCAACGCGGGTAGCTCTCGTCCCTTTCCAAGGGGATTGAGGGCTTTTTTTGTTGTCTAGCTTCGAATCCCAGCTCACACCTAAGCTTGGGCCCACACTACGTGGGTCATGAAGGCGTTGCGACATGATGTCGCGAATTTAGCCTTCCTTCCGTAATTATCCGGAAACAAGTTTCCGATTCGATTCTTCCAGCACCGGTGATGAGCTAGAGTGGGCTTATACGCTTTTCGGTGTTGTCTAGCTTCGAATCCCAGCTCACACCTAAGCTTGGGCCACACTACGTGGGTCATGAAGGCGTTGCGACATGATGTCGCGAATTTATCATTCCTTCCGTAAGTCATCCGGAAACAAGTTTCCGATTCGATTCTTCGGAGCACCGGTGATGAGCTAGAGTGGGCTTATACGCCTTGGATTGGTCATGAAGCTTGTATCTTGGCCTTCAATCAAAAATGTCTATAACTTACCCATTATCGAATTTAGAGGAGGAAAACCAATGTTAGATGTAAAACGAGTAAGAGCCAACTACAATGAAATTAAAGGAAAACTTGAAAAACGTGGAGAAGATTTAGGAAACTTTGATCAATTTACCGAGTTTGATTCAAAACGTCGTGAGCTTATAGGGAAAACTGAAGTATTAAAAGCTGAACGAAATGAGGCTTCTGAAAAGATCTCTGTAATGAAGCGTAATAAAGAGAATGCTGATGATGTAATTCTACGTATGCGTCAAGTGGGAGATGAAATTAAAGTATTAGATGTAGAACTTCGAGAAGTTGAAGAGAAGTTTGAAGACATGATGATGCGTTTACCAAATATTCCACATGATAGCGTTCCGGTTGGGGATTCTGAAGATGACAACGTGGAAGATCGTACATGGGGAGAAATCCGTGAGTTTGATTTTGAACCAAAACCACACTGGGATCTTGGAACAGATTTAAATATCATTGATTTTGAACGCGCCGCAAAAACGACGGGTAGCCGATTCGTGTTTTATCGCGGTTTAGGTGCTCGTTTAGAGCGTGCCTTGATGAACTTTATGATTGATCTTCATACAGACGAGCACGGCTATGAAGAAATGTTGCCTCCTTATTTAGCAAATCGTGCGAGCCTAACAGGAACTGGGCAATTGCCGAAGTTTGAAGAAGATGCTTTCTTAATTGAAAAAGAAGATTATTTCTTAATTCCAACGTCAGAAGTTACTGTAACAAACTTTTACCGTGATGAAATTTTAAATAAAGACATTTTGCCACAAGGATTTGCAGCATACAGTGCTTGTTTTCGTTCAGAAGCGGGTTCTGCAGGTCGCGATACACGTGGTTTGATTCGCCAACATCAGTTTAATAAAGTAGAGCTTGTACGATTTGTAAACCCAGATGATTCTTACAATGAATTGGAGAAATTAACTGGTCATGCAGAAAAAGTTTTACAATTATTAGGTTTACCGTACCGTGTGCTTAAAATGTGTACAGCTGATTTAGGATTTACTGCAGCCAAAAAATATGATATTGAAGTATGGATCCCAGCGCAAGGTGTGTATCGTGAGATTTCTTCTTGTAGTAACTTTGAAGATTTCCAAGCACGCCGCGCCAATATTCGTTTCCGCCGCGAACCAAATGCTAAACCAGAATTTGTTCATACGTTAAATGGAAGTGGGTTAGCACTTGGCCGAACAATTGCAGCCATTTTAGAAAATTATCAACAAGAAGATGGTTCTATCGTTATTCCTGATGTACTACGTCCATACATGGGCGGAAAAGAAATAATTTCTAAATAAAAAAAGAATCAGAAATGAATCCTATTCAAGGTTTCGTCTCTGGTTCTTTTTTTGTTCGCGTAAATTACGAAAAAACACAGTAAGGATAGTGCCACACTCTTCACTTAGAATTCCTTCAGTTACATCACATTCGTGGTTAAATCTGGAATCGTTAAGTAATCGATAGAGAGAGTCTACTGATCCCGCTTTCATATCGCGTGCACCATAAACCAAGCGAGGAATTCGGGATTGAAGAATCGCTCCTGCACACATAGGGCAAGGTTCGAGTGTAACATAAAGAGTCATATCTTCTAATCGCCAACTACCTATATGAGCACAAGCTTGTTGAATCGCAAGTAACTCTGCGTGAGTAGTAGCATTTTGGGTAGTTTCACGTAAATTATGTGCGCGTGCAATAATTTTATCTTGGTAAACAATAATAGCCCCAATTGGAACTTCACCTAATGTTGCTGCTTTTTCTGCTTCTACTAGAGCTTCAAGCATATATAGCTTGTCTTTTTTAAATATATCCATTACCCATCACCCTTCTGATTAAGTGTAGCATGTTTTGATTCCTAGACGCATAGCATAAAGGAGATATGAACAAGGAGGTCTTACATGATTTATGTAGTAAAGACAGGAGATAGTCTTTTTTCAATTGCGAAAAAATTTGAAACCACGGCTGCAAGACTTGCGATGGCTAATGAACTTGAAGATCCAGATGTTTTGGTAGTTGGCCAAACACTTGTGATTCCAGGTACTCCAAATCCGAATCGACCAACGATTGAAACAAACGCTTATGTTGAGTGGTACACTGAAAAACCCTCACAATCATTGCTAAATGAAGTGAAAAAGCGAGCTCCATTATTAACTTATATGATGCCATTTTCATATGACGTTAGAGCAGATGGTTCATTGTCTGAATTAGAATGGAATGGTCTTGAACAGATTGCGGTTGAAGGGAATATGGTAGCGGCAATCGTTATTTCAAACATTGAAGAAGGCGCTTTTAGTGACACCTTAGCACAAAAGATTTTTGCTAGCCAGGAAGTGCAGGATACGCTAATCGAAAATATTTTAGCTGAAGCAAAGGAAAAAAATGCAAAGGATATTCACGTCGACTTTGAGTATTTACGAAAAGAAGATCGATTAGCCTATGTAGAATTTTTAAGACGTTTAAAAGAAGAGGCGGAAGGGTTAATCGTATCAGCCGCTCTAGCCCCTAAAACTTCTGCAACGCAAGTCGGGAAATGGTATGAGGGACACGACTACAATAAAATTGCTGAAGTTGTGGACTTTGTCGTCATTATGACATATGAATGGGGCTATAGTGGAGGTCCCGCAATGGCGGTTTCACCAATAGGTCCTGTAAGACAAGTTCTGGAGTATGCATTAACAGAAATGCCATCTGAAAAAATAATGATGGGTCAGAATTTATACGGTTATGACTGGACTTTACCTTTTGTACAAGGGACACAAGCTAAGGCCCTTAGTCCGAAGCAAGCTGTTGAACTAGCACGTGAACGAAATGCCAATATACTATATGATACGACTGCACAAGCTCCATATTTCAAGTATTGGCTAAATGGAAAAGAACATGTTGTATGGTTTGAAGACGCTAGGTCAATTCAAGCAAAATTTCAATTGATAAAAGAATTGGGTCTTAGAGGCATCAGTTATTGGCATATTGGTTTTTCGTTTCCACAAAATTGGTTACTTCTATACGAAATGTTTAAGGTTAAAAAAAGATAGAGCTAAAACCCTTTTCCTTTTTGGAAAAGTGGTTTTAGCTCTGTTTTTCAATTTAAAGCTATGTTAAAATAGGGGGCATTGCATGATTGAGAACGAGTAGGAGGACTTCTGATGCCGATTCCATTTATTACAGTTGAAGGCCCAATTGGTGTTGGAAAAACTTCATTATCAAAAGCCATAGCTGAAGTAAATAATTTTCATCTCTTAAAAGAAATTATCGACGAAAATCCATTTTTAAATAAATTCTATGAAAATATTGAAGAATGGAGCTTTCAAACGGAAATGTTTTTCCTCTGTAATCGATATAAACAATTAAGTGATATTCAAAAGAAATATATTTCAAAACATGAACCTGTTGTGGCGGATTATAATATATTTAAGAATTTAATTTTCGCAAAACGAACACTTCCGGTAGAAGAATATAAGAAATATGAATCAATTTATACTATTTTGACACAAGATATGCCTAGACCAAACATGGTTATTTACTTGCACGCTAGCCTGGATACATTAATGAAACGCATTGCTGTGCGTGGTCGTGATTTTGAAAAAATGATTAGTATTGATTATATGGAAAAATTATCAACAGATTACCATACATTCATTCAACATTTTGAAGAAACACATCCCGAAATCCCCGTTCTTCGTTTTAACGGAGATGAACTTGATTTTGTACAAAATAAAGCTGATCTGAAATTCATCTTAGATAAAGTGGAAGACACATTACAAAAAAGGAGTCTCCAAGAATGAAAAATCTACGTGATAAATATGGTATTCCACAGAATGCTGTTATAACAATAGCAGGAACGGTGGGTGTCGGGAAATCAACAATGACACAGGCTCTTGCAAATGCATTACAATTTCGAACATCATTTGAACAAGTAGATACAAACCCATATCTTGATCTCTTCTATGATGACTTTAAAAAATGGAGTTTTCATTTACAAATCTACTTTTTAGCAGAACGCTTTAAAGAACAAAAGCGTATTTTTGAATACGGTGGAGGGTTTATTCAAGACCGTTCAATCTACGAGGATACTGGGATATTTGCTAAAATGCATGTGGTAAAGGGCACGATGAATTTGACTGATTACGAAACCTATTCAAGTTTGTTTGACGCGATGGTTATGACACCATATTTTCCACACCCGAATTTACTGGTCTATTTAGATGGCTCCATTGAAGACATTTTAAGTCGAATTCAAGTACGCGGACGTCCAATGGAACAATCAACACCAGTAGAGTACTGGTATGAAATGCACCAACGTTATGAAAACTGGATTAACTCATTTAATGCATGCCCAGTTTTAAGACTGAATATTAATGATTACGATTTAATGAAGAATCCAGATACAGTGGAATCGATTGTTGAAAGAATCGGTCAGTCTATTAAACAAACCTCATTGTTACGAAACTAAAGTGGACAAGCCCTCATCTACATATGGGGGCTTTTATTATGTTTAATGTAAAAAAAGACGACTCAAGTGAGTCGTCTTTATAATATTAATATTCAGAATAGTTATAGTAGAAGAAAATTCGTTACGTTAGTAACGAATAACAAACAATCTCCATATATGCGCGTTTTTGTTTTAAAAAATGGAGGAGGTAGAGGGATTCGAACCCCCGCGGGATTTAACTCCCCTGTCGGTTTTCAAGACCGATCCCTTCAGCCGGACTTGGGTATACCTCCATATCAACAAAATATAATTTATCATGTACAAAAATTAAAGTCAACAATAATAAGTGATAAAAATAAAGTTTAAATATTACGTCTTTTGTCTAAATAGAGGCAGGGAATATTCCAAACATATTTTGATGGAAGTGCAGCTCTTGTAAATAGTAATAAGGAATACTTTCTATTTTATTCAACAAAACTATTGTTTAAAAGAATTTACTATAGCACTGGTTATAGCTATTTCTCACACTCTTAGATGAATTGGTAAAATCTCTATAAATATCAATGTATTACTATTTGATTTTTAAGATCAAAGTTAGTATAATAATAAATGCCGTGCTAGGTGGGGAGTTAGCGGTGTCTTGTAACTCGCAATCCGCTCTAGCGAGACTGAACTCCTTCTCTAAGGCTGTTTATATGTAGGGTCTGGCTTTTGCACGTGGTGTTGACGTTTGGGTCCTGCGCAATGGGTATCTATGAACCATGTCAGGTCCGGAAGGAAGCAGCATTAAGTGGACTTTCTCATGTGCCGCAGGGTTGCCTAAGCAGAGCTAACGACAAAGGTTCCGCTTATGTATATCAGTCGAAGGAAGGTGCACGGTATACATACTTCCAAAAAGGTGTTTGTTCGCTAATAATGCGAGCAAACACCTTTTTTATACTTTAAGTGAGTGTTCAAAAAGGAGCATAAAAAGAGCCGAGTAGGTCGAGGCGGCGTAGCCTTCGAGCACCGGAGCGTATGGTGTTGATACGTGAGGAGCAGAGAAGCAAGCCAACGAAGAGATACGACAGCTATTTTTAGCGGACTTTTTGAACAACCTCTTTAATTAAATTTGGCTTTCAAAGAGCTAGGGTTACCACCTTATGGTATAATGAAAGGACTTTTTAAAATCATACTAAAAGGGGAGAAACCAGTTGGCGTATCAAGCTTTTTATCGTGTTTACCGACCGCAAACATTCGCTGAAATGTCAGGTCAATCACATGTGAAACAAACCCTTCAAAATGCTCTCCTTTATAATAAAACAACACATGCGTATTTATTTAATGGACCCAGGGGGACCGGGAAAACAAGTGCGGCAAAAATTTTTGCAAAAGCTCTAAATTGTGAACGTTCACCAATTTCAGAGCCATGTAACGAATGTGACTCATGCAAAAGTATTACAAATGGTTCAAATACAGATGTAATCGAATTTGATGCTGCTTCTAATTCTAGAGTTGAAGAAATCCGCGATATCATTGAAAAAGTTAGATTTGCACCTGCAAATTCACGATTCAAAGTGTACATTATTGATGAAGTACATATGCTATCTAATAGTGCGTTTAATGCATTGTTAAAAACACTTGAAGAACCGCCAGAACATGTCGTGTTTATATTAGCAACAACAGAACCTCATAAATTACCATTAACGATTATTTCACGGTGCCAACGTTTTGATTTTAAAAGAATTACGTCTACAGATATAATCGACCGTATGAATGTAGTTCTGGCAGATTCGGGTATTCAGTCTAATAATCAAGCATTAAAAGTCATTGCACAGGCTGCTGCTGGCGGGATGCGTGATGCGTTGAGTATGCTTGATCAAGTTGTATCATTTAGCGGTGATGAAATGACAGTTGAAGACGCGCTTCTAGTGACAGGTTCAATTCCTCAAGATGCATTTTATCATTTAGCAGAATCTTTATTAACAAAAGATGTTGGTAAAGTTCTGACTCTTTTAGAGGAGTTAATGAAGGAAGGTAAAGATGCGGTTCGTTTAACCGAGAATCTAATCACATTCTTCCGTGATTTACTATTAATGAATACAGCTCCTTCATTAGATGAATTATTGGAACTTGCTTCAAGTGAGGAGAAGTTTAAGCAACTAGCAAGTCAATTCACGGTCGATAAACTATATCGATACATTGAAATACTAGCTGCCAGCCAACAAGAAATGCGTTATTCTAATCACGCTAAAGTTTACTTAGAGACAGCTCTTTTAAAAATGTCACAAGTAAAAGAAGGAAACGCTCAATTAGAAATTGATTTAAGTACTTTTGAAGAGAAAATCGCTCAACTTGAACGGACAGTTGTCGCGCTAGAACAGCAAGTTAAACAGGGTCTAACTTCAAATACACAAACACCACAATCTGACGACACTCAAAAACGCCAAAGATTAAAAACACAAAAAGGTTATAAAGCGCCTTCTGGACGTATTCAAGAGGTGTTAAAAACTGCAACCAAGCAAGACATTCAACAAATAAAAACCCACTGGCCAACGATTATGAATAAACTGCAAAAATCTCACGAAGCTCTATTAAACGAAGCAGAACCAGTTGCAGCATCTAATAGTGCATTTGTGTTAAAATTTAAATATGATATTCATTGTCAAATGGCAGCTGACAATCAGACATTCTCCAGTGCCTTTTCGCAATTGTTAATGTCATTAACGGGAAAGAATTATGAAATCCTGTTTGTTCCAGAGGAAGCTTGGAATAAAATCCGTGAAGAATTTATTCGTAACAAAGGATTGAAGACGTCCGATTCAAATTTAGACACGGAAACTAATGCAACAAATGCAACTGAAGTAACGGATGATGAAGTAATGGGTTTTATGAATGAAGAACAAACAGGTGTTGAAGACCCGCTGGTAACAGAGGCGGAAAAGTTATTTGGTAAAGATTTTATAGAAGTACATGATGATTAAGGAGGAAAAGGTATATGCGTGGAATGGGAAATAATATGCAAGGTATGATGAAACAAATGCAAAAAATGCAAAAGCAAATGGCTGAGGCTCAAGAAGAATTAGGAACTAAACATTTTGAAGGTGTTGCAGGTGGAGGTATGGTTAAAGTAACTGTCTCTGGACACAAAGAAGTTGTTAATGTAGTACTAGATGAAACCGTTGTAGATCCCGAAGATATCGAAATGTTGCAAGATTTAATTGTAATTGCTACCAACGAAGCAATGAAAAAGGCAGAAGAAACAACTAACTCTACTATGGGACAATTCACGAAAGGATTGAACCTTCCTGGCATGTAATAGGAGGAAACAATATGCATTATCCTGAACCAATATCGAAACTCATTGATAGTTTTATGAAATTGCCAGGTATCGGGCCAAAGACTGCGGCCCGCCTGGCTTTTTTCGTTTTAAGCATGAAAGAAGATACGGTGCTAGCTTTTGCAAAGGCGTTAGTTGATGCAAAGCGAAACTTAAGTTTTTGCGAAATTTGCGGTCATATTACTGATATAGACCCCTGCCATATTTGCCAAGATAAACAGCGTGATAACACCGTTATTTGTGTTGTCCAAAACCCTAAAGACGTTATTGCTTTAGAAAAGATGCGAGATTATAACGGGCTTTACCATGTCCTTCATGGCGCGATTTCTCCGATGGACGGTATTGGACCGGAAGACATAAACGTACCAACGTTACTGAAAAGGTTACAAGATGAGCAAGTGAAAGAATTAATTTTAGCGACAAATCCTACTATTGAAGGAGAAGCGACAGCTATGTATATTTCAAGACTTGTTAAACCATCTGGTATTAGGACAACTAGAATTGCCCATGGATTACCGGTTGGTGGAGATTTAGAATATGCAGATGAGGTTACTTTGTCCAAAGCGTTAGAAGGGCGACGCGAGCTATAAAGGAGGCCAAGTTGTTAGATGTTTTTCAAAAAAGCAAAACTTAAAAAAGAATATGATGCCAAACTAATATCACTAATGAAGGAAACAAAAGAAGAATGGCAACATACGCAAACAATAGAAGATTTGATAGATGACTATGATTTATCAATTATTGTACAACGTAAAATTGCCGAGAGTAAGCACTTCTATTTATATAAAGAAGCAAGAATACGAAAAATTCTCTTGAAATGAAGTATATGTTATACCAATCCTCTCATATAGTAGGTTATAACTTAATTAAGAGGTGGGATAAGAATGTCATTAATTCTTTATTTGATTGGTATAACATTACTGTTTTTTTTATTTCTGAATAAAACTTCTAAAGCACGAGTAATCGATGCATTTTCTATTTGGTGGTTTAGAATTGCTTTTTCTTTTGTTCTTCTGTTTGCAATCCATCTAATTGCAAGTCAGTTCGGCTTTTTTATTCCTATTAATATAATATTTGGATTACTAATTGCGTTTTTAGGCGTCCCTGGAATTGCTAGTGTAATAACTATTTCGGTGTTCTTATAACTATATTGAGTTAGAGTATTGACTTTAGTAGTTACATAGTGTAATATAGTATTTGTCGCCGAGATGCGGCAGACGAAATAAATTGAAACAAAAACGTGAACCTTGAAAACTGAACAG
>NZ_ALJG01000231.1 GCF_000286315.1 Paenisporosarcina sp. TG20
GTTTGTCTACAGTCTTTTTTATATGGTCTAGATTAGCCAAATATACTTTAGTGATTAAATCTCAATCCTCTAGTAATGAATGATTTAATAGGTAAATTACATTAAATTGCATTGTTGTTGCCTCTAAGTTCATGTATAGTCGAAATAATAAAAAAGTTTAGGGAGGTGAAGGGATGTTTAATTTTCAAGTTTTGGCAAATAAAATTGTTATCGAACTTTCTTCACTTATGGATCAAAGCGTTATTGTGACTGATAAAAATGGATTTATTATAGCCAGTACGGATGCATCTAGAATAAATATGTATCATGAAGGTGCGTTTATTGCAATGAAGAGTAGACAAGAACTTCACATGACTGTAGATATGTGTAAAACTTTAAAAGGAGTACGTCCCGGAATGGTGATGCCAATCGTTATCTCAGATAGTTCGATCGGTGTCATTGGAATAACAGGGAAACCGTCTGAAGTAGAAAAATACGCTAAATTGGTACGAAAAGTAGTGGAACTTTTCATCACTGACTTTATGTTGCGGGAGGAACGTGAGCGTAGTTTTAGAGATGTCGAATTTTTTATACTGGATCTATTTACTAAAGAAACACCAATCAATTCAATTGAAGAACGGGGTAAACTACTTAATATTGACATGACAATCTACTCCCGTGTATGTATCATTCAAACATTCCGTCCACTTGAAATCAGTGAAATTGAAAACATTTTACGAATTCAATCCCTCCATCCGGAAATAAAGATTATACGCTGGGGAATGGAAAAAATAGTTTTGTTATTACCAGAAATTAATAAAAGTGAACTACAACGCGGATTAGAAAACTTGTCTGTTAAACTTACAAAAATGGTTAAACATCAAGTTAATATTGGCATAGGAGAACAAAAAGAGTTTTACCAACTTAAAGACTCTTTTCATCAAGCTGAAGTGGCAATCACATTCGCGAATGGTCAAAGCAAAATCATTTTTGAAGAAGATTTGAAACTAGAATTACTTTATTACCTAATCCCATCAAAAACTCGTGATGAATTTTTACGTCGAACAATTACTCCGATTTTGGAATCAGAAGATCTGCTCTACACTCTTGCAGTATGGCTACGAATGAAAGGAACACTACAAGAAATAGCGGATGAACTGCATATACATAAAAACACACTGAAATACAGACTCCAAAAAGTAGAACAAC
Source organism: Paenisporosarcina sp. TG20 (assembly GCF_000286315.1). Lineage (GTDB taxonomy): Bacteria > Bacillota > Bacilli > Bacillales_A > Planococcaceae > Paenisporosarcina. The sequence goes on from NZ_ALJG01000231.1 coordinate 1,189, forward strand.
TCCTCAATGTGGACTTCTCAGACAAAAATGACTTGGCTCTAATATATACAGCAATTGGATTATATACAAATAAATGATTAAATGCTCTTCAGTTGGAGGGTATTTTTGTCTTTTTGGACAATAAACTCAATTGAATTCTGTTAAAATCTGTTTATAAATATATATATTCATAACAATCAGAATAGTATTATACTTGTAAGCGGTTCCAATGTGAGGTGGGTTGAACAAATGGAGGAAGAAACTAAAAGAAAATTTATTAATATCGTCGGTGTAAAACATGTCAAACTTACTCAAGCACAACTGCTTGCTTATTCATACGATGCAACAGCGAACTTTCAAGCTAAAGCTGATCTCGTTATCTCTCCAAAAGATACAGAAGAAATCGTAGAAATAGTTAAACTTTGTGCTATGGAACGTATACCTATTGTATCGCGAGGGTCAGGTACGAACCTAGCAGCTGGCACCGTTCCAACTCAGGGAGGGATTATCTTACTGTTTAATCGTATGAATCAGATCAAGGAACTTGATAAAGAAAACTTGATGATTACGGTTCAACCCGGTGTTATTACTCAAGAAATTAGCAACTATGTTGAAGAGCATGGATTCTTTTATCCACCTGACCCAAGCTCTATGAAAATTTCAACTATCGGTGGGAATGTCAGTGAAAACTCAGGTGGGTTACGCGGATTGAAATATGGGGTTACTAAAGATTATGTTAAGGCACTCACCGTCGTTCTTCCAGATGGTTCCATTGTGAAAACAGGTGGAAAACTTGCTAAAGACGTTGCAGGATATGATTTGACATCATTACTTGTTGGTTCTGAAGGCACACTTGGAATTATTTGTGAAATCACCCTTAAAATCATTCCTCTTCCAATTCATAAAAAGACAGGTATTGCATACTTCCATTCATTAGAAGATGCAGCTGAAACCGTATCTGCGATTATTGAGAGTAAAATCATTCCGGTTACACTTGAATTTATGGACCGTGGAACGATGGATGCTGTTGAAGAATTTATGGGACTTGGGTTACCAGAGGATGCGGAAGCAATGCTTTTGATGGAACAAGATGGTGACATTGAACTTGTTGAAAGAGATTTACAGACCATGATTAAGATTGCTATTGAAAAAGGGGCTAAAGCCACTGCAATCGCAGCTTCTACAGAAGAAGCTGATTTGTTGAAAACAGGAAGACGATCAGCACTGTCAGCCCTCTCAAGGAAAAGACCTACAACTATTCTAGAAGATGCAACCGTACCACGATCCGAAATTGCGAACATGGTCCGGGCTATACAAGCAATTGCTATAAAGCATAATGTACAAATAAGTACATTTGGACACGCAGGAGATGGTAATTTACATCCTACTTGTTTGACCGATATAAGAAACCACGAAGAAATGAGACGTGTGGAACAAGCACTTGCTGAAATTTTCGAAGTAGCTATTTCTCTCGGAGGTACTATTACGGGCGAACATGGTGTGGGAGAAATGAAAGCTCCTTATTTGGAATGGAAGCTTGGGGAAAGTGGCATTCAACTGATGAAGCAAATTAAACAAGCTATTGATCCACTTAATATCATGAATCCTGGAAAAATATTTGCCAAGGAAACTAAGCCTAGGCTGGTGATTCAAAATGGTTAGTGAATTGCAGCAACGAATGCAAGAAAGTTTTGTTGAACACGTTAATGAAGAATATATCATGGACTGCATGCGTTGTGGATTTTGTTTACCTGCTTGCCCTACTTATATGGCAACAGACCAAGATGAAACCCATTCTCCAAGAGGACGAATTGCCCTCATGAAAGCCATGAGAGATGGTGATGTTGTATGGGATGGTTCGATAGAAGAAGCATTTGATGTCTGTCTAGGTTGCAGGGCATGTGAGCCTGCTTGTCCAGCTGGTGTACAGTACGGCACGCTAATTGAAGAAACCAGGTTTGCGGTCCAGCAAGTCAAACCACAAACGATAAAAGAAAAAGGATTACGAAATGTAGCATTTAACCATTTATTCGCTGATCAAAAGAAAATGGCAACTACTATTAAATTCTTTCATTTTTATCAAAATTCTGGATTGCAAAAAATGACACGTAAAATAGGGTTTCTAGATCTTTTCCCACCTTTCATGAAAGAGATGGAGAGTGTATTGCCTAAAATCAAGTCGAAACAAAACTCTCCTGTCTCCTCTCAACCAAAATTAACAAATGTAGCGTTTTTTACTGGATGTTTAATGGACACTCTTTTCCAGGAGACAAACCGTAAAACGATTGTTTTGCTCGAACAGTTAGGGGCAAAAGTTCATATCCCAAAAGAGCAGCAATGTTGTGGAGCTCTTCATGGACATAGTGGAGAATTAGATAAAGGAATTCAAAATGCACGGGCAAATATTGATGCTTTTGATTCAGATGATTATGACTATATCGTTAACAACGCTGGAGGGTGTGGAGCCTTTCTATCGGAGTACCAAAAACATTTACAATCGGACAAACATTATAAAGATAAAGCAGCTAGATTCTCTAAGAAGTCTATAGATATCTCGTCTCTTTTTGTCAAGCTCGGTTTGAATGACCTTCTCAAAACTGGTCAATCGGACAATGAATCAATTGTGACATATCAGGACTCATGTCACTTACGAAATGTGAACCAGGTGTTTCACGAGCCTCGGACATTGCTACAGAATGCGCCAGGCTTTGAATATAAGGAACTTATAGATGCAGGGAGCTGTTGCGGGTCAGCAGGTATTTACAACTTGCTTCAACCTGAGATGGCCACGCGCATTCTTGATACAAAAATGAAGGGAGTGAAAGACCTTAAACCTACAATTATTGTGACGTCAAATCCAGGCTGTTTGATGCAAATGCAAGTAGGGATACAGCGTGAAGGATTACAAAAAGAAATGACAGCAATGCATATTGTTGATTTTCTGTTTAATGTAATGGGAAAAAATAAAATTATAGGGGTGGAACTCAATGTTTAAGAAAAAATTTAACTTTGCTGCTGCAATCGGTTTATCTACGGCTTTACTATTAAGTGCTTGTTCTTCAGAAACAACAGAACCAGTATCTGGAACTGGATCAGAACCAGAAGCACAAGAATATGATTTGAAGATGTCAGTAACGGTTTCAGAATCTTCCACATGGTATGAAGCTGCTGAAAAATTAAAAACAGACTTGGCTGAAGAAACTGACGGCCGTATTAATCTTGAACTGTTTGCAAATGAACAACTTTCAGGTGGAGATTCTGGTAAAGCAATTGAAGGATTATCCAAAGGAACCATTGATTTAACATTCAACTCGACTATCATATACTCAATTTTAGACGCTCGTTTTGGTGTGGCTAGTGCACCATTCATGTTTAAAAACTTGGATGAAGTGGATGCAGTGTTTAATGCTGAGGGCGGAGAGATGTTTAAAGAGATTTTGGCAGAAAAAGGGGTTCAATCTCTTGGTTTTGGACAAAATGGCTTCCGACAATTAACAAATAGTGTACGTGAAGTAAAATCACCTGAAGATATTAAAGGGTTAAAAATTCGTATTCCAGGAATTACAATGTATACAGATCTATACCGAGAACTTGGGACTGACCCACAAACAATGACGTTCTCAGAAGTATTTACATCATTACAGCAAGGTACGATTGACGGACAAGAAAATCCGATTGACGTCATTTACTCTGCTAAACTTCAAGAAGTACAAGATTATATTACGATGTGGAATTACTCATATGATCCACTTGTTTTAGGTATGAATAAAGAATTATACGATTCTATGAGTAAGGAAGATCAAGAATTATTTGATCGTTTAGGAAAAGAAGCTGCACAATTCCAACTAGAGTTAGCTCGTGAAAAAGAAGGAGAACAGATTGAAGAGCTTAAAGCTGCAGGTATGCAATTCTATACACCAACTGATGCAGAACTTGCGCAGTTCAATGAAGCCGTCCAACCTGTATACAGTAAATATACTGACATTTGGGGAGCAGAGTTATTAAATGCATTTAAAGGAGAGTAGGAGGAGATTGCAATGAAAGTCTTGCAATACTTGGAAGAAATTATTTTAGTATTGGCTCTAGCGGTCATGACGGTCATTTCTTTCGCAAATATCATTGCCAGGAACTTTGCGAGTATGTCCTTCTCTTTTACAGAAGAAATCACAATTAATTTGTTTGTGCTCATCACGTTTGTTGGAACGGCTGTAGGTGTGCGTCGCTATGCACACCTTAGCTTTACCTTATTGTTTGACCTAGGGGGAAGAGGATTTAAAAAGGCAATTATTGTATTTACGACACTTTCAGGATTGTTTTTATTCGGTGTATTATTCTGGTACGGTATTCAGATGATTCTATTCCAAATGGATATTGGTCAAAAGACACCGGCACTTGGTTGGCCGCAATGGATATTATCAATTTCATTGCCTTTCGGAGCTTTCCTTTGTATTATTCGAACAATCCAGGTTGGAGTCATGGAATGGCTTTCCTCAAATAAATTATCAGTTCTCAAAGGAGATGACATTCTATGATTGCCTTTCTACTATTTGGTGTCTTCTTTTTGCTAATATTCCTACGTGTACCCATCGCTATTTCACTCGGGATATCTTCTATTGTAGTATTAGTGTCGTCTAGTGGCATATACGGATTAGAAGTGGTAACGGATATAATGTATACAAGTGTTGCGAAATTCACACTTTTGGCTATTCCATTCTTCATCTTGGCTGGCGTTATCATGGAGAAAGTAGGGATTTCTAAAAGTTTAATTGATTTCGCACAATCACTAGTTGGACATTTAAAAGGTGGTATTGTCTTTGTTACGGTACTAGTTGCTGTTTTCTTTGCAGCGATATCAGGTTCTGGACCTGCAACAGTTGCGGCCATTGGGGGGATTTTAATCCCGGCAATGATGAAAAATGGATACAAGAAAGAAACTGCCGGAGCCTTGGTAGCAAGTTCGGGTGCGATTGGTATCATCATTCCACCTAGTATTGCATTTATTGTTTTTGCTGTCGTAGCAGGAGACCAAATACCGGTATCTATAAATCGGTTGTTTATGGCTGGGGTTGTCCCAGGATTACTTGTTGGAATATCTTTGATTCTTGCAGCTATGTATGTTCGTTGGAGACAAGAAAAAAGTGGCGAATTTGTACCAATGGAAGATTTAAACATACAGAAGGCCACAGGAAAAGAACGATGGAATGCATTTGTAAAAGCTCTTCCCGGCTTGATGGTTCCGGTGATTATTCTTGGAGGAATTTATGGTGGGTATTTTACCCCGACTGAAGCAGCAGTTGTCGCAGTCGTATATGGCTTGCTAGTTGGTGTGTTTACGAATACAAAAGACATAACCAAAAAGATGTATAGCATATTTTTTGAAGCTTCAATTCAAACGGCTGTTGTAATGATTATCGTAAGTGCAGCATCAGTCTTTGCTTATATTATTATTACGGAACAAATAGCTCGCGACATCTCTGGAGGGATTTTAAACCTCAGTGATAATCCGATATTTATCTTATTGCTAATTAACGTTCTATTACTCATTGCAGGAGCATTCATAGATGCAATTTCGGCATATTACATATTTGTGCCAATTCTGTTGCCAATTATGATTGCATTAGATGTTGATCCTACAGTATTCGGTGTTTTCATTACAGTAAACTTGGCAATTGGGTTGTTCACTCCACCAGTTGGATTGAACTTATATGTCGCTGCGGGAATTTCAGGTTCGAGTATTATGGAGATTTCGAAGGGAATTATCCCATTTGTAGTGGCCTCCATCATTGCGTTAATGCTTATCACGTATATACCTGCAATATCAACATTCTTACCAGATTTACTAGGAGTAAAATAAGGAGGAAATTGTATGAAATTTAAAGATGAAGTAGCGATTGTAACAGGGGCAGCAAGTGGAATTGGACAAGAAGTGGCTATTCAGTTAGCAAAAGAAGGTGCAAAAGTTGTTCTAGTTGATTTAAATACATGTGAAAAAACAATAGGTTTACTTAATGGCTCTGAGTACTTGGAATGTCTTGGCGATGTTCGGGATCCAGACTTCGTAAAAGCTGTTATTAATCGGACGATTGAGAATTTTGATGAAATTCATATACTCGTAAATAATGCAGGTACTTGTAGCAGACTCGATTTAGAAGATATGACAATCGAGATGTGGGATAGGGATTTAAATACCAATCTAAAAGCAACGTTTTTATTTTCACAAGCAGTCGTATACCCCCATATGAAAGAAGCTGGCTACGGAAGAATTGTCAACATCAGTTCGATTTCTGGTCTAAATGGTGGGGTAACTTCAGGCGAAGAGAAAAACGGGCGATCTGGTCCTGGCTATTCTGCTTCTAAAGGCGGAGTGATTGCTTTTACGAAGTGGGTAGCAAAAGAATTAGGTAAATACGGCATCACATGCAATTCAGTAGCACCCGGTGCTACTGCAACGGCAATTACAGCAGGTGTGGCATATGACACTTCTAATCAAGTAATCGACCGAATGGGTCTACCAAGTGACATCGCAAGTGCTGTTCTGTATTTCGCTTCAAAAGAATCAAGTTACACGACTTCTCAAGTATTGAAAGTCGATGGAGGTTTAAGTATTGGATAACGAAAGAATTCAAGCAGTATACGATTCACAGACACATCGTATCGCTGGTCGTTTAATGAAGGGTGTAGATTTGTTTACAGGAATTAAGGAAGTTTGCCAAAATTTTAATGTAGAAAGTGCACAATTACAGTGCTTAGGTTCATTAGAATATGCTACTTACTTGCAAATCGTCCGTGGTGACACAGAGGGAACTCTAAAATATTCAGAAAAAAAACGTTCTTCTTCTGGTGTTGAAATTTTATCAGGTACAGGATTTGTTGGCTATGGAGAAGATAGAGAGTTAGATGTTCATTTCCACGGTATGTTTATTGATTGTGACCATCAAATCTCTGGAGGACACTTTTTAAATGGTGAAAATCCAACCGCAGTTCTAATAGAATTCATACTATTTCCTTTACCAGAGATAGCATTGAAACGCGGAATCGATCCACATTGGAATATGCCATCTTTCCAATTTAAGAAAAAGGAGTGAAACTTTAATGGAAACAGTTAGTAGTTTGGCCCTGAAATCTGCCGCAGCGTATCCAGGTAAGATGGCCGTAAAAGATAAGGATCGTTCTTTCTCATATAAAGAATTTATAGAACGTGCAAAAGCTTTGGCTGCTTATTTTCACGACCTGCGGTTAGAAAAAGGAGACCGTATTGGAATATTGATGTCTAATAGGTTGGAGCATATTGAATTAGATATCGCTGTTGCGCTTTCTGGTTTGATCAAAGTGCCTCTTAATTACCGTTTGCATCCAAAAGAACATAAATATATGGTCGAAGATGCGGGACTAGCATTATTTATCGGTGACCAGGAATTGATTGACGCAATTGGTGATGAAGTTCCTTCTGTATATGTTGGGGATGATTATGAGAAAATCATTTCGGAATATAAGGGTCAAACGTTTGTGGAAGATGTGCACGAAGATGATTTGTTTGCCATTATGTATACATCCGGAACGACGGGGAATCCGAAAGGCGTCATGCTATCTCATAGAAATATAATTTCAGGAGCTTTATCACTGGCACAAGTGTGTGAAGTGGATTACACAGACATTATAGGACATGTTGCGCCTTTGACTCACGGTAGTAATTTTTTAAGTCATGTTGCTTGGTTATATGGTTCGACACAAGTGGTTTATGATAATTTCGAACCCGAAGCTTTTTTGAATTATTTATCGGAAGATCGGATATCAATTTTATTCCTAGTGCCTACAATGGTAAATTTAATGATCCAACATCCGAGCTTTGATTCGGGAAAATTATCTACAGTGAAGTCTATAAATATGGCAGGTTCACCGATTGCTGCAAGTAAACTACAAGAAGCACTTGATAAAGCAGGTTCAATATTTGTAGAAACATATGGACAGGTTGAGGCGCCAATGTGTATCACCATGATGCCACGTAATGAAATTCACAATCATCTTGAATCCTGTGGACGTCTAGGTATTTTTGTTGATGTGAAAATTGTTGATGAAGCTAACCAGGAAGTAGCAACCGGTGAAGTAGGAGAAATCATTTGTAAAGGGTCACTTGTAATGAAAGGCTATTGGAACAATGAAAAGGCTACAAGTGAAACATTGCGGGATGGATGGCTTCATACTGGGGATTTGGGTTGGTTAGATTCAGAGGGGTATATGCATATTGTAGACCGTAAAAAAGATGTGATAATTTCAGGTGGTGTAAATATTTATCCACGTGAAGTAGAAGAAGTGTTGAATTTACACACTGGGGTAAAAGAGACTTGTGTAATTGGTGTCCCAGATGATAAATGGGGAGAAAATATTGTTGCATACGTTGTTTCGAATGGCAAAAAAGAAGTAACAGTAGAATCTTTACTTTCACTATGTAAAGAAAATTTGGCAAGTTTCAAAAAACCTAAAGAAATTTTTATTGTAGAGGAATTACCAAAAAGTTCGTATGGTAAAATACTAAAACGCGAATTAATCAAGCAACATTTGGGGGTAGCTAAATGACTAAGACGTATATTCATGGAATTGGAATGACCAAGTTTGGATCATTGCCTGATTTTTCTATGAAAGACCTTTTGCTTAAAGCTTGTTCGGAAGCGTTGAAAGATGCGGGTCGACCAAAAATTGATGCTGTTTTTGTCGGAAATTTTTTAGGTGGAAGCATTTCCAATCAAGAAATTTTGGGGGCTATTGTTGCAAATGATTTAGGTTTAGGTTATGTACCATCAACGAAAGTAGAAGGTGCTTGTGCATCTGGTGGTATTGCACTTAGACAAGGAATTCTAGGGATTTTAAGTGGTGAATATGAAACTGTTTTAGTCGCTGGTGTTGAAAAAATGAAACATGCTACAACAGCAGATGTCACACAAGGCATTAACGCAGCAATGGATACAATAACGAACGAAAAAAGTGCTGGTTTGACGTTCCCAGGATTTTTCGGTGTTCTAGCGAACCGCTATTTCTACGAAACGGGTGCAACGAAAGAACACTTGGCACGCGTAGCATTGAAGAACCGTGAAAACGGGGTGAATAATCCTTTAGCACAATTTCCTAAACCTACAACATTAGAAGAAATTATGAATGCACGTATGATTACAGATCCACTTGGGCTGTTTGATTGCTCGCCGATGACAGATGGTGCAGCTGCGGTCGTGATTTCACGTAAGAAATCGCCAATACACATCCTCGCATCATCCCAAGTGTCTGGTCCAACCAAAATGCAAGATACAAAGAACTTATTGTCTATTCCAGCCATTGGTGAGTCAGGTCGCATTGCGTATGAGAAAGCGGGCTTAGGACCAAAAGACATTGATGTAGTGGAAATTCACGACTGCTTCTCAATGACCGAAATCATTGCAATTGAAGAACTAGGATTTTTCCCGAAATTAGAAGGTTGGAAAGCGGTAGAAGAAGGTAGAACCAAAGTGACAGGTGATAAACCAGTGAACACAAGTGGTGGTTTGCTATCCCGTGGACATCCAATTGGGGCAACTGGAATTGCTCAGATTTATCAGTTGGTTAGACAACTAAGAGGAAATGCCGCGAATCAAGTTAAAGAGCCTCGAATTGCACTTGCTCAAAATCTTGGTGGCACCGGTTCATATTCGACAGTTCATATTTTAGAGAGGGTGTAATTATATGAAAGTTTATGAATGCTGTGGTGTTGAAACACTAACGAAAAAGTATTTCTGTCCAGATTGTGGTGGAGAGGAATTTGCGGATAGAGAAATATCAGACTCTGGAACTGTATATAGCTTCACGAAAATTCATATTGCTCCCGCAGAATTTGCGCATATTGCCCCGTATTATGTGGTGTTGGTTGACCTCGATGAAGCCGATTGTAAAGTAACCACACGCATGCTTGAAGAAGTTAAAATTGGGGATTCAGTAACACTCGATAAACTTGAGCATGGAGCGTATATATATAGAAAAGTATAATCATGAAATTCCAAGTTTTTAAATTATCCATATCTAAGTTGAAATTTAAATGGATCGTTATTAGTTCCTCTTAATGTTATCGTGGTTGAAAACATTATCTCAGGAGGGATTAATATGATCCTTTTTCTATGCTGACTATTAAATTGATTTAAATGCAGGGAATGTATGGGATTCATATTATGCGAGGTATACATATCAGAAGAATAACGCGGCTGAAATTGTATCTTCAGCCGCGTGTATTTTGGAATGAGGGATGTTTCTTCTGTCGTTTACAAAAGAGAGTTTAAGTTTAGTTTGAAGAATAAAATGAAGGTTGCTAGTTCTTTCAATCTGCCATTATAATGAACGTATAGTTATATTTTTTGAAAGTTCGGAAAATATCGCGGGAGATGGGGGGATTTCGTGTGTCATTTGAGTTAGCAGAGTATAGAGAGAGAATTCGTAAGACAAAAGATCAAATGGAAGCTCTAGGGATTGAAGTGTTACTTATTACAAATCCCTCCAATATGAACTATTTATCAGGCTATGATGGGTGGTCATTTTATGTACATCAGATGTTAGTCATTATTCATGATGAAGATCAACCGAAATGGATTGGAAGAGGTTTAGATGAAAATGGAGCAAAAATAACGACATGGCTTGATCATGAAAATATCGTTCCTTATCCAGATGACTATGTACAATCTGATACTAAACATCCTATGGACTTTTAGACTAACATAATTAAATGGG
>NZ_ALJG01000232.1 GCF_000286315.1 Paenisporosarcina sp. TG20
CCCGGTTTTTCTTATTTTAAAGAATGGTTAATACTTTCTATCCTGTGTATTGCCAATATTGATAAATTCAATGAATTTATTATGCTAATGAGAGTTAAAGAAAGAATGAATAGTCCATTAATAAATTTAGGAGACTTCGCAGATTGCATTTACGGGATAGAAAAGTAGGTTGTATCAATTGTAATCACTACCTTTCCATTGCGAATTTAAACCTTGCTCTTCATAATGAATATAAGGAGTGGTATATATGATAGAACTAGATCATGTTGTGTATTTTAGTAAGGATTCTCCTGAAGTCCTAGTGCAAAAAAACATAGGTACTGCAATCGGAGGTCGCCACAAAGCATGGGGAACAGTAAATGCATTAACCTATACGAAAAATAGTTATATTGAGTACCTGTCAGTAGAAAATTTAGACGTCGCAAAACAAGCAAACCATCCACTAACGAAACTCTTACTAAACGATTTGGAAAGTGGTGAAGGATGGGGAACGATATGTTTTCGAACAGAAAATATAGATAAACTCAATGAGAGATTGTGTAGAGATGGTTGGGGAACCTCGGGTGTTTTAGATGCCGAGCGGGAGACAGCGTCAGGATTTATTCGAAAATGGAAAATGCTTTTTATTAATCAAGAAGTTTCGAATGAACTACCATACCCATTTTTTATTCAATGGGAAGAGACATTTGAAGAACGCATGCAAAGTTTGAGAGAAGATGGAACCATTACTTCTGTGAATGATAACTTAGCCATTTCAAGATGTGACTTTGCGGTATATGATTCACAAAAGAAGCTTGAAGAATGGAGTGAAATTTTAAAGGTCAGTCCTTCAAATAATTCACTAAAATTGCCAAATACTGAACTCTTATTTTTAGAATCGAAGGCTGTAAAAGAACGTTTAGTGAGTATTCATACCACTAAAAATATATAATTTTATGAAAATATTTAGACATCTATGGAATGAGTATACTCTAGATAAATTGTGATAAAATAGACAGTATATAGTGAAAGTTAATGTCTATTTAGATGTGAAAAGAAATAACTTATTTTTCTCTCCGTAGACTTTTAAGGAGGAATTCATACATGGAAGAATTACTAGAACGGGCAATTGTAGTAGGTGTTAATTTAAAAAAGGACAAACATTTTGATTATGGTTTAGAGGAACTACACAACTTGGCAACAGCATTAAACGTAGAAGTTGTGGGGGAAGTCACTCAAAATCTAGACAAAGTGAATCATGCGCATTACGTAGGAAAAGGGAAAGTAGATGAAATAAGAGCATTCTATGAAGAAGCAGATGCAAATCTAGTTATTTTTAATGATGAATTATCCCCTTCTCAAATTCGAAACCTAGAAGAAGCGCTTGCATGTAAAGTCATAGACCGTACAATGTTGATTTTAGATATCTTTGCTCGTCGTGCAAAATCGAAAGAAGCACAAATGCAGGTGGAATTAGCGCAACTTCAGTATATGTTACCGCGATTAGTGGGACTACATGCTTCTCTTGGCAGACAAGGTGGAGGAGGTGCTGGTGGTGGATTACAGAACCGTGGTGCTGGTGAAACTAAACTAGAACTCGATCGCCGAAAAATTGAAGACCAAATTTCGAAACTTCGCCGAGACTTAGAGCATGTAAAAGAACAACGAGAAACACAAAGAAAACAACGTAAGAAAAACGGAATTCCAGTTGTGTCAATTGTCGGCTATACAAACGCTGGTAAATCAACAATCATGAATCAAGTGTTAGCAATAACTGGTCAAATGGAAGAAAAACAAGTGTTTGAAAAAGACATGTTGTTTGCAACATTAGAGACATCCGTTCGTCAAGTTCGCCTATCTGATCAAAAAGAATTTTTGCTTACTGATACAGTTGGATTTGTTAGTAAGTTGCCAACACATTTGGTTAAAGCTTTCCGATCGACATTAGAAGAAGCACGTGAAGCTGATTTACTTCTTCATGTTGTTGATGTTTCAAATGATGAATATCGCTATATGATGGATGTTACAAATGAGACGTTACAAGCGGTGGGTGTTGAAAATGTGCCCACACTTGAAATTTACAACAAGTCAGACCTAGCGAGTGTGAATTACCCACATGTTAGTGGTAATAATATTTGGATTTCAGCAAAAGACGGAAATGGAATAAAAGAATTGCTTGAACAGATTCGTACACATATTTTTGCTGATCATAAGATGTGTCGAATGTTCATCCCTTATGACCGTGGGGATGTAGTATCTTATCTAAATGAACAGGCATCTATCCAAACAATTGAGTATGAAGAGGATGGCACATTGTTAAAAGTAGAATTAAAACAAGCAGATTATGAACGCTATAATGAATTTATTTTAGATAAATAAAAAAACGCAATCCGGATAAAACTGGATTGCGTTTTTTCATATTTAGTCTCAAACACGAGATTTATCTAGTCTTAGAATCTTTAGTTAGAGTAGAATCTAAGCTATTAGAATCTTAAAATTGATTGTTATGAAGTTTTGCGAATAACCCATCAGCCTCAACTAAATCTGAATACGTGCCATCCTCAACGATACCTTCTTTTGTAACAACCAATACGCGATCTGCATTCCGAATCGTTGCAAATCGGTGAGCAATAATAAGCGTTGTCCGGTCTACAGCCAACTCAGTTAATGCTTCCTGAATAATCTTTTCAGTTTCCGTATCTAGAGCAGAAGTGGCTTCATCTAAAATCAGAATTGGAGGGTTTTTCAAGAACATTCGAGCAATAGCTAATCGTTGTTTTTGGCCACCCGATAGTTTTAATCCGCGTTCTCCAATTTGCGTATCATATCCAGCTGGAAGTTCCGAAATAAATTCTTGTAAATGTGCCTTTTGCGCAGCATCTAAAATTTCTGCATCTGTTGCACCTTTTTTACCATAGGCAATATTCTCTCGAATTGTTCCTGTAAATAAGAAAACATCTTGTTGAACAATTCCAATTTGCGAACGCAAAGAATGCTTGGTCATATCTCGAATATCTAAGCCATCAATTTTTATAGAACCCTCGGTAACATCGTAAAACCGGGGAATCAATGAACAAATTGTTGTCTTACCAGCACCGGAAGGGCCCACAAAGGCAATCGTTTCTCCACTAGTTACATTCAGGTTGATATTAGAGAGAACTTTCTGATGTTCATCATAACTAAAATGAACATTTTCAAAGGATATATTACCTTGTAAATAATCTACTGTCTTCGCATTTGGTCGGTCAACGATTTCTGGAGATTGGTCAATTAAGTCTTGAAAACGCTTAAAACCAGCCATTCCTTTTGGATAGAGTTCTAATAATGCACTAATCTTATCTACTGGTTTAATCAATACATTAATAAATAAGACAAAGCTCACAAGTTCCCCATAAGTTAGTCGCTCATTAACTAAGAACCATGCACCAACGACTAATACGGCCAATGTCATGAGACGTGTCATCATGAAAATGCTTGAATGAGTTGCAGCCATTACTTTATAAGCAACAATTTTAGCAAGTCTAAATTGTCCGTTGTCCTGTTTAAAGCGTTTAATTTCAAATTCTTCATTTGTGAAAGATTGAACAACACGAACACCTGACACGCTATCTTCTACGCGACCATTTACATCAGCAATTTTATTGTACATATTTCTCCATGCATGATTCATTTTGATATTACTAAATGTCACAAGCGCTATAAGGAAAGGAATCATGATGATAGCAATGATTGCAAGCTCAGGATTAATATTGTACATAATAACAAAGGCACCAATGAAGGTCATAATTGCAATAAAGAAGTCTTCAGGACCATGATGTGCAAGTTCCCCGATATCAAATAAGTCATTTGTTATTCGGCTCATAATATGTCCAGTTTTGGTATTATCAAAAAACCGAAATGATTGTCTTTGTACATGGGTAAAAAGTTCTTCACGCATGTCTGTTTCAATATTTATTCCAAGTTTATGTCCTAAATAACTCACGACAAACTGTAGAAAGGTGCTTATTAAATAAATAAATAGTAGTAAAACACTTACGGTTACGATAGTACCCCAATCGCCTTTGGGCAATAATTCGTCAATAAACCATTGAACTGCTAGAGGAAAAGCAAGCTCTAAAATAGCAACGATAATAGCACTGGTGAAGTCGATTATAAACAATCGTTTATGGGGACGATAATACGAAAAAAATTTCTTTAGCATATAGGCTCTCCTTGATGTATGTAGATACATGCAATTATAGCTGAAAATATTGATAAACACGACAATAACCTTCTAGTCTCGAAGGATTTTAAAGTATTGGTTGTTTCATGTGTCTTAGTTTTTTTAAAAAAATTAAATCTATCCGATTTTTTAGACCATATGTATGAAGTGAAATTATTAAATAATAAAAGGGAAGACCATTTTCATGGTCTTCCCTCCTAAATCAATATTTAAATCCTGCAGGTGCGTTTTTTACTACGACAACTACTTTATCTTCATCCAGCTTTTCCTCTAAATTTTCTGCTTCGGGTTCAGTAAAACCTAACTCTTCAAATTGGGCGCGAAGTTCGTCGCCTTTTTTACGGAAAACATTTGCAATTGATACTCCTAAACCTTGTTCATCCATACCAACAGTATTCGCATTTGCCATATCAGCTACTTGATTTGTACGATGATTTTCATGTGTAAGTACATAAATATCATCTTCATGAACCCCCTTGGCTTTAATTCCTTGAATTCCAAGAATGGCATCCTCGTCAGTTACATATTCTTTATACATTACAGTCATTGTAAAATCCTCCTTTAAATCGTTTGTATTCTGCTACATAGGTACTTTACCACTTGATATGAATATTAAACAAAAATCCTCCAATCTCCAACTAAAGTCTTATCTATACGACAAAAGAACAAGATGCTGATCTTAGGAATATGATATTGAAATGAATTTCAAAAGAGGAGAATGGAAGTTGTGAGAAAGTGGTATTTTTCTTTAGGAGTTCTGACACTTATCGCTTTTGTCTTCTTATCCTTTAATTTCACATCTGACCTGGTAGTTCAATTTGATAAAGTGTCTGAGGAATTACTTAGAGGGAATGAATTTTTTCATTCTTTTCAATATATAGGGGAATCAATGTGGATTGTCAGTGCAGCACTAGTATTAATTTTATTTTTGGCGTTTAGACGAGTAAATCATCGGGGAATGCTATTTGTGTTAATTGCTGTTGGCGGTGGTAACTATTTGAACCACATGTTAAAGGATTGGGTGCAACGTTCAAATCCTGATATTTCTACCCATTTGATAAGTTTAAACTACCCTTCAGATCAAGCAATGGTAGGTTTATTATACTTGTTTACATATGCCTATTTTTTCACTAATAATAATACATCGATAAAATGGTGTTTTGGAATTTGGTTTAGTGCCATTTTATTAACCTTATTTGTAGGATTATCTCAAATTGTAAGCGGATATTATAGTACAGATGTGATTGCAGGTTGGTTATCCGGTTATACATTTTTTATTATAGTGGTCATCTGGTATGAGTGGCGTAATCGCAATATGAAAAAAAGGATTGTTCAGCCAGAGTAATCTTTATTTGATGTGATACTGTATTAGAATAGGGGGGATACAGTGTTTACTATTCCAGATAAGTTAATAGAACTTGGCATAAAACGTATGGAGGGGAATACTGTACAAGGATTTGTAGCTATGGGAACCCTAATCCACAAGTAATGCTAGTGGGAGAAGCACCTGGCGAAAATGAAATTGATACAGGAATCCCCTTTACTGGTCGTGCAGGAACAGAGCTTATGAAGTCTTTAGAAAGTGTAGATCTAACACGTGAAGACGTGTTTATAACAAGTAGTGTAAGGAGTCGCCCTTATAAATGGGGGACAAAAAAAGCTCG
The DNA here is from genome assembly GCF_000286315.1 of Paenisporosarcina sp. TG20. Lineage (GTDB taxonomy): Bacteria > Bacillota > Bacilli > Bacillales_A > Planococcaceae > Paenisporosarcina. Next base: position 5,866 of record NZ_ALJG01000232.1, read on the forward strand.
GGATGGCACACCAATAAAACGAACGTATAACCGTGCACCAATAGCTAAAGAAGTTTTGGCACATGCACCTTTATTGGATTATGAAATTCAATGCCTACAACCAAAATTAATTGTTACTCTTGGCACAATCGCCTTACAACGTCTTTTAGGAAAAGAAGCCCAAGTGACAAAATTACATGGACAAAAAATTAAACAACCCATTCAATACCTAAAAAATATAGATGATGTGCACTACAGTTTAACTTCAAAACCTTTTGTTATAATCCCAACCTTTCATCCAGCATCTGTTTTTTATCGACCATCATTAAGAGATCAAGTTTCACAAGACTGGCAACAGATACACCAGTATTTAAAGTAGACATCTTGATAACGCGATATAGATAAAACTTGGTATATATAAAAGATACCAATAAATCAAAGAATTCGTTTTAAAGTGTTGCACATAGGAAACTTGTCACATACAATAAATTTACCAGATATATAGAGAAAGAAGTTGGGAATATGGATGGAAGTGTCTTATTTGCATTAGCTTTAACATTATTTGCAGGTTTAGCTACAGGAATCGGTAGTCTATTAGCTTTTGTAACGAAACGCACAAACACCAAGTTTTTATCTTTAGCACTAGGGTTTTCGGCAGGGGTTATGATTTACGTTTCTATGATTGAAATTTTTGTAAAAGCAAAGGATGCATTAGTTAATGAGTTAGGTCCTTCTCAGGGGTATTGGCTAACCGTTATCGGGTTTTTCGGGGGGATTTTATTGATTGCTTTAATCGATAAATTATTACCAAAGTCCACAAATCCACATGAAGCTAAAGCTGTCGAAGATATGGATTTACAACCTTCCAATGAAGAGTATACAAAACTAATGCGTATGGGCTTATTTACAGCACTAGCAATCGGAATTCATAACTTTCCAGAAGGAATAGCGACGTTTATGTCTGCAATGCAAGATCCGCACTTGGGGATTGCGATTGCGATTGCTGTAGCAATTCATAATATACCTGAAGGAATTGCCGTAGCAGTTCCAATATACTATGCAACTGGAAATCGGAAAAAAGCATTTAAGTGGTCTTTTTTATCCGGTTTATCAGAGCCAGTTGGTGCTCTTGTTGCATTTTTAATTTTAATGCCGTTTCTAAATGATATTATGTTTGGTATGATTTTCGCGGGAGTAGCAGGAATAATGGTATTTATTTCATTAGATGAATTATTACCAGCAGCTCAAAGGTACGATGAAGCTCACTTGTCTATTTATGGCGTTTTTAGTGGAATGGCAGTGATGGCACTAAGTTTATTACTAATTGCATAATGAACGGTTCCTAGAAAGCTAAGGAACCGTTTTTTGTCGTACTTCAAACTAACTCTGTAAGAAACAGAGAGATGTAATGCTCATTTGTGATAATTTCCAACACGAATGGACAAGCTAGAGTAGCGCTTTCTGCTTTTTGGTATTGCTTGTATATTCCATTACAATTATACTGTTTAGTAAAGATGGTTGACATGTGTCAAGACAAGGAGTGCTTATATGACCACAATTAAAGAAAAAGAAGTTAAACCTTTAACTCGTAATAAGTTATTAGGGATTGCTGGATTAGGGTGGATGTTCGATGCAATGGACGTGGGGATTTTGTCATTTGTTATTGCTGCACTAGCAATAGATTGGAATTTATCTCCAAGTCAAATGGGCTGGATAGGAAGTGTAAATTCTCTTGGGATGGCGGTAGGAGCGCTTGTATTCGGATTATTTGCCGATCGAGTTGGTCGTAAGCGTATTTTCATTATCACACTAGTTTTATTCTCCGTTGCAAGCGGACTCTCTGCATTCTCCACAACACTAATCATATTTTTGATATTTAGATTCTTTGTAGGAATGGGTCTAGGGGGAGAACTTCCTGTGGCATCAACACTTGTAGCTGAAAGTGTAAAGGCAAATGAACGAGGCCGAGTCGTAGTATTACTAGAAAGTTTCTGGGCAGCAGGATGGTTATTGGCTGCACTAATTTCATATTTTGTCATTCCAGATTATGGGTGGAGAATTGCTCTTATCCTTACGGCACTACCAGCATTTTACGCCGTTTATTTACGATTGAAATTACCAGATTCACCACAGTTTACGGCAAAACGAGTACGGGATCGAACGTATGGACAAAATATTAAAGCTGTATGGTCAAAAGCATATGCTAAACCAACGTTAATGCTATGGATTTTGTGGTTTACTGTTGTATTTTCTTATTACGGGATGTTCTTATGGTTACCAAGTGTCATGGTAATTAAAGGTTTTGATTTAATCACAAGTTTTAAATATGTTTTGATTATGACATTTGCTCAGTTACCTGGATATTTTACAGCTGCTTGGTTAATTGAAAAAGCCGGCCGTAAATTTGTTCTAGTCACTTATTTACTTGGAACAGCAGCAAGTGCATATGCGTTTGGTAATGCAGATACAACGACGTCACTTATTGTCTTTGGTGCTTTACTATCATTCTTTAATTTAGGAGCATGGGGCGCGTTATACGCGTATACACCTGAACAATACCCTTCAGTAATTCGAGCAACTGGAGCAGGAATGGCTGCTGCTATAGGACGTATTGGAGGAATTCTAGGACCTTTATTAGTTGGTACATTAGTAGCAAGTGGATACGAAATCGGTTGGATTTTCGGTATTTTCTGCATCGCCATAATTATAGGTGTATTAGCGGTTGTTTTTCTAGGAGTAGAAACAAAACAAACTGAATTAGAATAATCTTATCCCGTTCGATTAAGGGGGATATATGTTTGAATAACTTGGAAAACAACGATACAAAAATCGTCATCTTCCATACAAATTAGCATTGCTTTTTAGCAATGCTTTTTTTGTTAACAAATAAAAAATATTTTAAAAACTCGTATATCTTTTTATCTGTCTGAATTGTATAGTTTATCTATATAATAATTAATTGGGGAATTTTCTTAGACAGGGGAGAAGTTTTAGTGAGAGCAATAGGTAGAGATAAAATAGGAGAATTCTCCAAAAAACGAATGTTCGTGATAACTGCTTTATTTCTTTTTTCTTCACTATTTATGAGTGAAGGACATGTTCAAGGTGCTTCGTATATTGAACGGGTTTCTGGTGACAATCGAATTGAGACAGCTATTCAAATATCACAAACAGGTTGGGATACTACAGAAAGTGTAATCCTAGCAAGAGCGGATAACCCTGCTGATGCGTTGTCATCTGCCTCTTTATCAGGAAGTGTTGATGCGCCCATTCTACTCACCTATACGAACAATCTCCAGCAAAATGTTATTGATGAGATTGTCAGATTACAGGCATCAACGGTTTATATTTTGGGAAGTAGCAGCGCTGTTAGTGGCGAAGTAGCTACTGAGCTTTCAAATTTAGGTCTAACAGTAAAAAGGTTAGGTGGGGCAACTCGCTTTGAGACAGCCTCTATCATTAACAAAGAAGCAAAAACTTCATTAAATACGAAAGCAATTGTCGTAAGTGGTTACTCCTCTGCAGATGCGCTATCTGCTGCCAGTAATTCAGCCAACAATCTTATTCCAATCTATCTTTCTACTAATACAACCCTTCCCGTCAGCCTTCCGACCAATGTGCAAGAGGTAACCATTTATGGCGGAACCGGCGTGGTTGGAATAGAAGTTGAGACCCTTCTTTCAAACAAAGGGATAAAGGTAACAAGAATTGCAGGGAAGAATCGCTATGAAACGAATATTCTAGCAGCCGATGAAAATTTAACAGAGAACGTGATTATCGTTCGCGGAACTTCTATAAAGGCGGAAGCTCAAGATTTTCCAGATGCTGTTGCAGGAGCAGGGCTTTCTCATAAGCTAAAAGCGAATATCATATTATCTGATCCCAGCGCTACCATACCAGTTGTAGCCGACTATTTCGCAAACCACAGCTATCCAAATGTGTATGTTTTGGGCGGAGAGAGTGCTGTTTCGACAGATGTTGTCGATAGCTATAACATGCTTATACATTCTACGATCGATTATGTCTTTGATTTCATTCCAGTTGCAAGCGATGAAGATCCTACAAAGCCCATTGTCTATATACTGGACGATAATGAAAATACCATCAAATCATATAACTATGTAACAAAGGAGCTTAAATCCGTCAAACTAAGCGGAAAGCCTGAAGAGCTCTATGTTAGAAATAATAAAATTTACATCACAATAGTTGATCAACCACATAGTAGTTATTGGTGGGAGGAAGATCAGTCCGGGGGGATTGACATTATCGACAGTGATAGCTTCCAATTTGTAAAAAACATACGGATTGAAATCGATCCATTCGACATTGTTGTCGATAACAATGGCATTATGTATATCTCAAGTGGTTCAGGGCAGTGGACATATATTAACAGTTATTCCTCGGAGACTGGTGCAAAATTATCTTCTATGGGTATTCGCCAACAAAGTTATCTGGAGATGCATCCAAATCAAACAAAGTTATATGCCATAGATACTGATTCATCCCCAGTTTCTATTCAACAATATGGAATTCAGGACGGTAAATTAATAAATTCACAGTATTCATCATACAGGTCTTCTTATTTAGGAGAACTGATTAAAATGTCTCCAGATGGGCAATATCTCTTTAATGACCTTGGATATGTTTTTGATGGAAATCTTACACATATAGGAACAATGCAAATACCATTTAATGATATCACCTTTAACATGGAGCAAAACCGCTTCTTTACTGCTATAGAGGATGTCATTTTGGAATATGATGATTTCACTTTAGAAAACTATGATTATTATTTTACAAATGGTGAAGTTATGCAGATTTATCACAAAAACGGTCAAATTATTATTCTTTCACAAGTTACAGTAGGTCAAACAAACCGAATAGCCCTTGAAATTCTAGATGTCCCAAGCTATTAAAACAATAACTTCTCAGTAAAAAAATCTTCCCATGAATAAGGGAGGGTTTTTTTACTCTAAGGTTGTGGCTTTGCAGTATGAAAAATTATACATTTATCAGGAACTATTCTGAATTTTTAAATTTATATAGTGATTAATCTCTTTTCTTGTTAAAATTAAACTATTAAATCTGATGACAGAGGGAGAGTCGGCTATGTTTAAGAGAATTGATACCGTATTTTTACCTGTGCAGGACACGAGCCTTTCAATTAAATGGTTTGAAGAAAAGTGTGGATTTATATTAAGATGGCATGATGATGAAAATGGCTATGCAGCAATGACTATTGACGATGGGGCTACTGCCTTTACACTTGTGAGAAACTCACATATGGGTACTTGTAAACCTGAGGAGCATGAGTGGTTTAACTTATATACTTCTGATATCCATGTTACACATCAGTTTTTGTTGGATTCAGATGTTGATGCAACACCTGTACAAAGCGGTGGGAATATGGAGTTTTTTCAATTTAAAGATCGAGATGGGAATACGATTGGAGTCTGTTCATTTGAAGAAGACGCAGCCTGATTTGAAACGAATTCTCCTTATAGGTTCAGGAGGAGCGGGAAAATCTACATTATCTAAAAAGCTTGGTGAATTGTGGATGTTACCAGTAGTTCATTTAGATAAGTTATTTTGGCAACCAGGATGGCAACCTTTGCCGAGACCTGAGTTTATTGACGAAGTTAAGATAGAATTGTCTAAACCTGAATGGATTATTGATGGAAATTATGATTCAAGTATTAAGCTGCGGGCAGAACACGCAGATCTTATTATTTTCCTTGATTATTCTAATGTTCTTTGTGTATACAGGGCTTGTAAGCGAGCGTGGATAAATCGTGGAACAACAAGATCTGATATGGGGGAAGGATGTCCAGAGAAGATAGATTGGGAGTTTGTTCGCTGGATTTGGCGATTCCGAAAGGACGCACGACCTAATATTTTAAAGGAATTGGAGAAATGTAACGCAGAAGTCTTGTCTTTTAAGTCTCCAAGAGAATTAGAACAGTGGATTACCAATCAATCAAAAAATGTAAAGAGCAAATCACCCATGGTAGGATGAATTGCTCTTTTTAGTGTCTAATAAGTGAGTCAATCGTTTATTTTAGACAGGTATCG
>NZ_ALJG01000233.1 GCF_000286315.1 Paenisporosarcina sp. TG20
TCACCTTGGTCACGGATTCAGGAGCTAGTTATACTTGGGAGGATGATTCTATACCATGGGATAGCTTAAGTGAAGAAAATCAGATTCACCAAGCCTTGAAAAGTTTAGCTACCATATATGGACAACAAGTATATGATGAATATATTACTGGAGCTTCTAAGAGTTGGACTATAAATCCATATTCAGCTGGAGCTTTCGCGTTATTTAAACCTGAACAAGAAACAGAACTTTTTGCTTACCTTGGAACTGCAGAAGGAAGAGTACACTTTGCAGGGGAGCACACATCTCTACCACATGGTTGGATACAAGGCGCTATTGAATCTGGAATACGTGTCGCTAATGAAATCAATTGCTTGCCTTGAACATGGTTGTATAAGTGTGGTGAAAAATGAAATAGGACTGCCTACGAAAAGTTGTAGGCAGTTTTCGAGGGTTTGGAGCGTTTCATTTGTATAAATATGATATTGAAGGTGAATTTTAATCATTTTTTAAATTGAGCATAGCATTCGTTGCAACTTTTGTGATTTGGTTGCAACTATTTAAATTTCGTTGCAACTTTCCCGATTTGGTTGCAACTTTCTTAATTTCGTTGCAACTAACCAATTATCTCCTAAATAAAGTCGACGTGACACACAAATTTCGGAAAAGATGACGATTGTCAAGAAAACTTGTACAATGAAGTGAATAGCGATTCATTTTTAAGGAGAATGCCAAATGATTCACAAACTTATTTTACCTACACCTTTTGCTGTAGGAGACGTTAATGCCTATTTATTAAAAGGAGATTCGTTATCATTAATTGATGCCGGCCCTAAAACACCTGAAGCTTACGAAGCGTTAGAACGTGGCATAAAAGAAGCCGGTTATTCATTTAATGACATTGAACAAGTGTTTTTAACGCATCATCATCCAGACCATGCCGGATGGATTGATGCTTTTCCTCAAGCAAAAGTTTATGGACATGTCTATAATGACCTTTGGTTAACGCGTGATCCTACATTTTTTGCCTATCATGATGAATTTTATTTAGAGCGTTTAATAGAAGAAGGGGTTCCAGAAAAATATTACTCGTGGGTAGAGAAAATGAAGAGACCTGTTTCTTACCTTGGAAATCGTCCACTTGATGCAACCCTAGAAGAAGGAGATGTACTACCTGGTCATCCAGGTTGGACAGTACTTGAAACACTTGGGCATGCACAAAGTCATATTTCTTTTTGGCATGCAGAGAGCAAAGTGATGATTGGTGGAGACCATATATTAGAGAAAATTTCATCAAACCCTTTAATTGAGCCTCCATTAGATCCAAGTGCTGGACGCCCAAAATCGATGCTTCAATACAATGAATCACTGAAAAGAGTCTTAGCAATGCCGGTTGAAAAAATTTATAGTGGTCATGGGAATGAAGTCTATAATGTCCATGAACTAATCACGCATCGACTAAACCGACAGCATGATCGTGCCATGAAAGTTTATGCGATGATTGAACAACAATCATTGACCATCTATGAAATCACTCAAAAACTCTTTCCGAGCGTATATGAGAAAGAACTTGGGTTGACACTTTCAGAAACAATTGGACAGATTGATTATTTACTGGATGAAGGACTCGCAATTGAATCGCGCAATCAAGATGGAGCATTTACATATGCACAAGCCTAAAACTGTTCTAATAACTGGAGCTACTAGTGGGGTTGGACTTCAAGTTTCCAAAGACCTTCACTTGAAAGGATACAACGTTTATGCAACCGGCCGCTCTAAAATAGTACTTAAAGAGCTCGAGTCACTTGGGATTCATACCATTGAAGCGGATTTGCTAGTAGAGGATTCAGTCGAAAAGGTAACCAACCTATGTCCTACACCAGATATTGTTGTGTTTTCTGCAGGGATTGGCACGTTTGCTTTAGCCCATGACACAACCGATGAACAAATAGAACAAATGATGCGCGTTAACGTAACAGTTCCTATGAAATTAACAAGTCGAATTTTACCAAACATGTTGGAACGGAAATCGGGACATCTCATCTATGTTGCATCGCAAGCTGGTAAGGTAGCAACGCCTAAAGCATCTGTGTATGCGGCAACGAAACATGCCCTTCTTGGCTACGCAAACGCGACTCGGATGGAAGTTCAGCCATATGGTATTCACGTAACGACTATCAATCCAGGTCCTATTGATACACCCTTTTTAGATTTAGCAGATTCAACCGGGACATATAAAACATCCTTGAAAAAATTTTTATTGTCCGTTTCAGAAGTTTCAAACGCGATTGTCCGTGTCATTGAACGGCCTGAACGTGAAGTAAACTTACCATGGTATATGGGTATTTCAAGCAAAGTATATAGTATAGCGCCAGGAGTAATTGAAAGAGTTGGTCGGAAATTTTTCGCCAAAAAATAACGGATAAAATAGCGACCATGGTGGTTGCTATTTTTTTGAATAATTAAACTTCTTTTTGTGTATTAAAATACACTTGATTACATTTTTATTCCGTGATATCATTCGAGTATAGTAATTAGAAGTAAATGAATACCTATAATATTTAGAAGTAATTGAATAACCTACAATCAGGAGGAATAAAAAATGAATAAAAAAGTAGTTCTCGCATATTCAGGTGGACTTGATACTTCAGTAGCAATTCCATGGTTAAAAGAACACGGTTATGATGTAATCGCAGTTTGTCTAGATGTAGGTGAAGGAAAAGATTTAGAATTTATTAAAAAGAAAGCGATTCAAGTGGGTGCTGTTGAAAGTTATATGATCGATGCAAGAGATGAATTTGCAAACGAGTACGCATTGCTTTCTCTCCAAGCTCATACATGGTATGAGAATAAATATCCATTAGTTTCAGCATTGTCTCGTCCGCTAATTGCTAAAAAACTAGTTGAAATCGCACACCAAACAGGTGCAACTGCGGTAGCACATGGCTGTACAGGGAAAGGGAATGACCAAGTTCGTTTTGAGGTTTCCATTAATGCGTTGGATCCTACTTTAGAAGTTATTGCACCTGTCCGCTCATGGGGATGGTCACGTGAACAAGAAATAGAATACGCTAAGAAAAATAATATTCCGATTCCAGTTAATTTAGATAGTCCATTTTCGATTGATCAAAACTTATGGGGCCGTGCGAACGAATGTGGCATTTTAGAAGATCCTTGGGCTACACCTCCAGAAGATGCTTACGATATAACTGTAGCTTTAGAAGATACTCCAGATACTGCCGATTTGATTGAAATTACATTCGAGCAAGGTGTCCCAACCGAATTAGATGGCGTGTCATATTCATTAGCTGAACTAATTCAAAAATTGAATAAACTAGCTGGGAAGCATGGAGTTGGACGCATTGATCATGTTGAAAATCGTTTAGTCGGTATTAAATCACGTGAAGTATATGAAGTTCCGGGAGCTCACACATTACTACTTGCACATAAAGAACTTGAAGATATTACGCTAGTAAAAGAATTAGCACATTTTAAACCCGTAATTGAGAAGAAATTAACGGAACTGATTTATGAAGGTTTGTGGTTCTCTCCCTTAAAAGTAGCGCTAGAGGCATTTTTAAAAGAAACACAAGTGTATGTAAATGGAGTAGTTCGGGTAAAATTATTTAAAGGGCACGCAATAGTAGAAGGACGTAAATCACCGAATTCACTATACGACGAAAAATTAGCAACTTATTCAACGAATGACGAATTTAATCATGCATCTGCAGTAGGCTTTATTGAATTATGGGGTCTACCAACAAAAGTACATGCGATGGTCAACAAGGGAGAAAAGAAGGTGACTGTATGACCAAGCTATGGGGAGGTCGATTTCAAAAGTCTGCTGAACAGTGGGTGGATGAATTTGGCGCATCCATTGGTTTTGATCAACAACTCGTTATGGAAGATTTGGCGGGCAGTGTTGCCCACGTGAAAATGCTTGGAGATTGTGGAATCCTACCAGCCGAAGACGTGACTTTAATTTTACATGGTCTTGAGCAGTTAAAGGTAAAGGCGTCAAACGATGAGTTGGTTTTTGAAGTATCAAACGAAGACATTCACTTAAATTTAGAAAAAATGCTAATTGATTTAATTGGTCCTGTAGGTGGGAAATTGCATACTGGACGAAGTCGTAACGATCAAGTGGCGACAGATATGCATCTTTTTTTGAAACAACGTGTTATAGAAATTATTGAGAGCATTAAACTGTTTCAGCAAGCAATCCTGTTTCAAGCAGAACAACATGTTGAAACAATCGCGCCGGGCTATACACACTTACAACGGGCCCAACCGATTTCGTTTGCTCATCATTTAATGGCTTACTTTTGGATGTTGGAGCGGGACCAGGAACGTTTTTCTGAATCGCTTAAACGCATTGACATTTCTCCATTAGGTGCTGGTGCACTTGCAGGTACGACATTCCCAATTGACCGTGAAAAAGCGGCCAGTTATTTAGGGTTTGAGCATGTGTACCAAAATAGCATGGATGCAGTGAGTGATCGTGATTTTATCGTGGAATTTTTAAGTAATGCATCACTTGTGATGATGCACTTATCACGTTTCGCTGAGGAAATCATTCTGTGGTCGAGCCAAGAGTTTCAATTTATTGAACTCGATGATGCGTTCGCCACAGGCTCAAGCATCATGCCACAAAAGAAAAACCCTGACATGGCGGAGTTAATTCGCGGAAAGACGGGTCGTGTTTATGGAAATTTATTTAGCTTGTTGACAACGCTAAAAGGGTTACCTCTCACGTATAACAAAGATATGCAAGAAGACAAAGAAGGTATGTTCGATACTGTACAAACATTACATGGATCACTTCAAATTTTTGAAGGAATGGTCCGCACAATGACAATTCATACCGAACGCCTGAATGAAGCTGTTCATCAAGACTTTTCAAACGCAACTGAACTCGCTGATTATTTAGCAACAAAAGGCATGCCATTTCGCCAAGCGCATGAAGTGACAGGGAAGTTAGTGTTCCTTTGTATTCAGCGGGAAATCTATTTATTAGACCTTACGCTCGATGACTTACAAGAAGCAAGTGATTTAATTGAGTCAGATATTTACGATATTTTATCGCCAGTTACTGCTGTAAAGCGACGTAACTCACTAGGTGGTACTGGATTTGACCAAGTTCGTTTACAAATTGAAAAAGCCAAGGCACTTTAATAGCGTTACATGTATCCCACTTGTTCAGAAATGATACAAGTGGGATTTTTTAATTTGTTTTTATGAATTACTTCAAGTATTCAAATTAAGTTGTTTTTGAAATCTCAGTGCTTGAAGAAATACGTTGTTTGAAGTCTTTATTCTCCAAGAACCATGAAACCATCCATCCTCCAATTAGAGCCCAAAATGTTGCGCTTATCCCTAAAAAATTGACACCTGACATGGCAATAATTAATGTAAAAAATGCTCCCATTTGAAATTGTTTTCCGTGGAAAGAACGCTGCAAGCTTTTTAGTAAAACACCAATAAGTGCTAAACCTGCTACAAGTTTTATTAATGATAAAGGCATTATTAATATAAAACCGAGGGATAAAGAGGCTAACAGACCAAAGATTACTAACCAAACGCCTGATATAAATGCTGCAACATAACGTGTTTCCTTTGGGCCAACATCTTTTGATGCACAAAGTGCAGACATTATTCCACCCATGCATGCACTGTGGCCGCCAAACATTCCTGCAAACATTGTGCCAATCCCACTTAGCATTATTATTTTGTTCACTTTAGGTTGATACCCTTCATCTTTCAGCACCGTTATTCCTTGTGCTGACTCCGTACTAAGTAACATGACTGCAATAGGAATCGAAATAGCTAAAATCGCATAAAAGGAAAAGTCAGGAATCCAAATCGATGGAAGTTCAAACGAAAAGTCCATTTTCGAGGAACCTTGATCTAAAAATGGAAATAAGGAAAATCCAACAATTACCGCTCCGACGATAGGAGGAATTTTAGGTAATATCTTTGCAAAAATAAAATATGATAAAAGGGTGATACTACCTAGAAGTGGTAATAGCGTTAAAGAAGTAATCATATCAGTGCCAAAGTGAATCATAGACCCGGCAATCATTGCCATAACTAGTTCTGAAGGTAACCAGACAAGTAATCTATTAAACCACCCAAGAATTCCAATAATAAATATAATAAGTCCTGCAATTAAGTAAGCCCCAACCGCTTCATTGAAGGAATATTGAGTGATAGCCTGTGTCATCAATACGGCAGATGGAATTGAATAGGCGCCAGCAATAGGCTGACCAAAAAGTAATGACATAATTATACCGAGCAACCCACCTACAAAGTAAATTCCAAATAACCATGAAATCGTTTGATTAGTAGTTAAGTTTCCATTTTGTGCAGCAGTGATGACGATAAGAACCGGGCCGGTACAGCAAATAATTGCAGCAACAGTACCAGCTGACATATTTTTGATCGTTAAAGAGCTGGGAATAGATGTTGCATTTTTAATAAATGGAACATTTGTATGTAGCAACATGAAGTACCCCTTTTTTAAGAATTATATAAATGTTCAGAAACTATTACAACGTTTTCTTTTTATAGATGATAATTCTTCAAATAAAAGAATTCATTTTTAATAACGAACAAAATGGATTCTTTCTATGTTTTATGACTTCAACCCCGCTGGTATATATGTGATAAATAATTTGCAATTTCATCTAATCTCCAAACAATTATTACTAAGCAAATTACAATGACAACTAAACTAACAACCTTTATCTTTTCTAAATTATGCATTTAAATTCCTCCTACTTTTATAACTTTATTCTCTAACAGATCTTAAAATCCCTTTTTCAATCCTGTAATACCAAAACTATGAACAAAAACTTCATAGATGACGAAGTAAATTACTCATGAAATCTAGCATTTTATAAGTGAATCGATTTCATAATGAGTACTTTTAAAAAATCATAAAGAAACAGAATTTGGATGATTTCTTAAAAAAACGAATGAAGATTATAAGTCAATCAATTGCTAGTTTGGATATAATGTATACTAGATGAACCAAATTTGTTTGGTGAAAAAATTACTCTAAGATTTGAATTCTAAACTTCGGATGAAGTCATAGATACTGTATTTATAAAGATGTATGTAATCATATTTCTCCTTTGAAAGTTTTTTTATTTATCGTATTATAAAAGTAGCAAGGAGGTTGAAAATGAATCGAATTATGGTGATGGGAGTTTCGGCTGGTGTCGGTAAGTCTACATTTGCACGGAAGATGGGAAGAAGTTTGGATATTAATGTCTATCATCTGGATACCTTATACTGGAAACCTGATTGGGTAGAATCATCATTGGAAGAGTTTACAGCAAGCCAACAAGACATTGTGACTCTAGATAAATGGATTATTGATTGGAATTATAGCAATACATATGATATTCGGATGGCGAGCGCTGATACTATTATATATTTGGAACTTCCTTTGCGTGTATGTCTGTATCGAGTGTTCAAGCGTTGGATTCTTAATATAGGGAAGACCCGATTAGATATGGGAAAAGGCTGTAAGGAAAAACTTGACTATGACTTTCTTAAGTTCATCTGTACCACTTGCAATTCTCGTAAGGAAAAAATGAAAGTTCGATTTCAAGCTTTTCAACAAAGTGGTGTCCAAAAAAATGTAATTACTTTGAAGAGTAAAAAAGAAATTCAAACGTATCTAAAATCCTTAAACAGTTGAATGTTCAATCCTTTTCAATTCTAATTTATAAGGAACCAATCAAATAAAAATTTTGCAAGTGGAATTAAACTAATCAATGTTTTAATGCTACCTTGAAAGGAGCAGTTATGAATTGGGTTTATTGAGATTATTTTTCTTCAAACATAAATGTTTAGTATATACAGCATTCGGTAATGAAAATTTTTTTAAGGTGATAAACAAGTTAAAAGAATTAGGTGTTTCTTATGAGACCGTTACTATAAGAAATAACAGATTTAATGCAAGTTTTGGTCAAAATGATTTCACTAACAATGATTCTACTCAATATGATATCTATGTTAGAGAGGAAGATAAACATAAAGCTAAGCAAACAATTCACAGATAAATTATTCAATTATCTATGAATTAATAAGGATAGTAGATACAAAATTAAAAGATGAGCAGGGTAAAAGGCCCGATAAAAAAGTCTGGAAATCTTCACTTCGGGAATGTATTTTCTTAAAATTATTATAAACGTCGCTACGATACTCAAAGATTGAATTGAGACCCATGAGTCAAAATAATTCAAGCTATATAAGACGTCTAAGATGGAATGGCCTAACAGCAAAGCAAATGGTTTTTCTTTTAAAAAATAATAGAGTAAAAATAAGATGTATCCATACAAACCGTAATCAGTGAACTCAGATAATGGTGCCATTATAAACCCGAGAATTATTAAAATAGCGATTCCCCATAGTCGGCTAACTTTTTCATAAAGCATGACCGCACTTGCTCCATATAATAATGTGAAAATAACGTTTAAAGAATAAGCCTCGAAAAGTAGTGTGAAAGGAATTTGCGCTAAAACTGCAATAATTACTAATCTTTTAAAATAGTTTTTCCTACTTCTTGTTAATATCAAACCCCTTACTAATAGGAATGTATAAATAGGAAAAGCTAATCTTCCTATTTGTCTCCATGTTATATTAGACGGAAAAAATTCATAGCCGATATGATCAATCAACATAGTTATTATAGCTATCCATTCCAACATAAAAAATACCTCATTTGTTTAAATAAATTACAGTTATTATACCTTTTCAAGTTAAAAGATAATAGCCTATACATAGTCAAATCGATATAAATATTTTTTTAAAAAGATTAAAGTAATGTATTTATTCTTTAGAGTTATATCTTAATTAAAGGGGACTGCGAAATGACAACACAATTAACGTTAAAAGAACATCTATGTCAACTAGAAAAAAATTTGTTGCAACCTGGTATACGTACATCTCCAGAAGAACTAGAAAAATACCTTGAAAACGACTTTTTTGAATTTGGTAGTTCAGGAAAAGTATTGTACAACAATGGTATTGAGGCAGGCGGGATAGGTATAGTAAAGATGACATTAAGTAATTTTGAAATTCATCAATTGTCTACCAATGTAGTGCTAACCACTTACCGAATATATAACGAAGTAAAAATGCAGCACTCATTGCGTAGTTCTATATGGAAATTTAGTGATGGAAAGTGGAAAATGTTTTTCCATCAAGGGACACCGACTCAATCCCAATGACACTAGCAGATATCTAAAAAAGCCTTTTTCTTATTGAACGAGCTGTGCTAATTAATATAAGATGGTGTGAACTGGTAATATTACACTATCAATGGGGAGATGAATGATATTGAGAGGTATCTTGGAATTAATTCGAATCACGGCAATATTTATGATTTTAGGTGGAATAATGGGAGGGTTAGCCAAATTAATTTATGCGATTTTAGGGTTAAATTTGAATAATACTAATGGGGCTTGGCTGGTAGGCATCTCAATTATCGTTTTACTTTTCGTATTGTATAAAAACAAACTTCAGTTTTCAGGTTTTTTAAAAGAAGGAGGGCAAGTTAAACTTTCGAATACACTTAGTGTTTTTCTAATCTCTGGTTCTGTTCTAATGCTAATTTTTGCTCCTTTTTTCAAATGATAGCAATTTCACTTAATTTTTATATGAAAACAACACATGAAACTGACAATCACTCATCCACTTAAGTAGTGGACTTTCTGTCATTAAATTCTGTAAAGCGGATGTGCATTTCATATTATCCTACAACTGTCTAAAATACTAAGTTCGGAAAAACGACTACAATTACATAGAAGAGATATTTTAATATTAGAATTTTTACTTGGACACTATTCAGTATTATTTGGGAGGAAAATCTTTGTTTATTGTTAATGTTGAAGGTGCAATTTATAAAAATGAAAAATGGCTTTTAATCAGACGTAGCGAAAAAGAAGAACACGCAGGGGGGTTATTGTCTCTTGTTGGTGGACAGGTAGAATACGAAGGCAATTCATCAGATATATTAGAGCGTACAATAATCAGAGAGATTGCTGAAGAAGTTGGTATAGAGGCTTCAAATCCTAGATACGTTAATAGTTCTTCGTTTGTTACGGAATCAGGTTTACATGTGGTCGACATTGTTTTTCTTTGCGATCACGAATCTGGTGAAGCATATGCGAAGAGTCCTGATGAAGTAGATAGTGTTTGTTGGATGTCAACTCAGCAAATTTTAAATAACGCTGAATTACCTATTTACTTAAAGGAAAATATTAAACTTGCTGCTATTATGGTAGATAATGATTAGGATGTATTAAATAGCATTATAGATAATTAAATTGCTAATGAAATTATACGCGTCATTGAACGGGTGTAATTTATGATAGAAACAAGGAGGAAATATCATGTGGACTAAACCGACAAATCAAGAATATCCCGCTTACTTTCAAAATTACATTGATCTAGTTTCTGAGGGATCTCTAGAGGATACGCTTAATACACAACTTAAGAACACAACGGCATTGCTCTCAGGCATATCTGAAACACAGGCCAATTATCGTTATGCATCTGGAAAATGGACTCTGAAAGAAGTTATTGGTCATATCATGGACACTGAACGAGTTATGAGTTATAGATTGCTTCGTATAGCAAGAGGCGACCAAACTCCTCTTGCGGGATACGATGATGATCAATATGTAAAAGAGGCCTCATTTCATTCCCGCTCGTTACCAGATATACTAGAAGAATTTGCTACAGTCAGACGTTCAACCCTTTCTCTTGTGAAAGGATTGTCTGAAGAAGTTTGGTCTAGACAAGGAATCGCGAATAACAGCGGAATTTCAGTAAGTGCTCTATCTTACATTATTGCAGGTCACGAACTTCATCATATAAAAATCATCAAAGAGAAATATTTAATATAGCATATCAACAGGGTCTTGAGGTTTTTTTATAATATTTGATTGATTAGTAATGCGAGGAGGATACGGTACTTCGTATCTTATGATTGAGATATAAGTATGTACGATTAAATTATAGAATGTTGAAAGCTGCCGAGATTCCATTTTCGGCAGCCTTTTTAAAAGATACACCAGTATATAAAAACTGATGTGGCAAGAGACTAGAATGAAGATGTTTTTAGTATATGGAGACTAACTTTCTATACCGTATTTTCTTTAGTGACACTCTCGATAATCCGATTAATGAAAAGGGTTTTCACGCTGTGTAATCCTTAGATTGAAGAACATTGTATTCTTAACAGCAATTTATAGCATGGCAATCATACATTCTTAGGCCAGGTAGCTAAAAGAAACTACCTAACCTGAAAAATGGATGAAAAGGACGAAATAGTATCTTCGGCCGCCTTTCTCTATAAAATCAGTATCTATTCTCCCTCAACCCAAATCAAAAATACGATATGCCTATTGGTTGAAGGGGTGCGTCGGACTCAAACGCTCCGCAAGATTGCCTGTAAAAAGAGGGATGAGCGCAGTGAAACTGCGCTCATCCCTTTAATTCTTGAGGTTATAGTGCAGTAGGTTTGCCGTCCAAATCTCCCCCGAAACCGAAGTCGATACTATATGGAATATCCTTCTAAACTGATACTTTAATCATTTGTCTTAAAGGACCGGGCAAAATGTGCCCGGTTTTTCTTAAAATATAAGAAAGTATACAAAATTACAGTGCCATGAACCCTGTGTTCATGGTGTTTTTAGTATATGGAGACTTACATGAACTTCCCAGGTGGGATTCACGCTAAATCGATAAATGTAAATGCGTGATTTTCTTTTTTAAAGCATACAAGTCTCCTCTTGTATTTCAGTGGAGGTGATGTTTGTTCAGTAATATAAACTTGTTGAGTAATCCTATCAAAATGTAGGTGTGGGTATTTTCATTTAACAAGACGACTTTTTATACTTATTTTTAAAACATATCGTTATCACTGATTTATAACTAGGTGGATGATTGAAGTGGAAGGCGGCGACTCCTGCGGAATAAGCGAGTCCAGGGAGACCCCGCAGGAGCTTGCGACGAGGAGTCTCACGGACCGCCCGCGGAAAG
>NZ_ALJG01000234.1 GCF_000286315.1 Paenisporosarcina sp. TG20
TTTTTTATTATGAAATTGACTCTAATAGAATCGTTTTTTAGTAACTCACCCCTGCTGAAGCAGACGACAACTACACTAAACTAACCATTCCCATTTTTCATTCGGCACGCCACGATATATCCTATCACAATGAATAGCTTAAATAAAACAGAATAGAGGGATAGACTATGACAGAAATTATCCATTTAGATTTTCCATATGATTTTGAGCGTGTACTCGACCGACTATCAATGGATCCCTTAATTTCATTGAATAAAGAGGAACGATATGTTCTTGTACCTACGAGAAATCGGGTCATATACAAAGTCCTAGCTACAGGCACAACAGAAGCACCATCGTTTACTATTGAAGGTCCACCTAAATTGATAGAGGTACAATCGATTAAAGAAATTTTTCATTTTGATCGTTCTTTACACCCGATAAATGCCCATTTTGAGAATACTAACTTAGCTCCCTTATTTAGAGAACATCGAGGTACACCAATTATTCGTGAATTTTCCTTATATTCCACAATCATGAAGAGTATTATTCATCAGCAGCTAAACTTATCTTTTGCCCATACCCTTACCACACGCTTTGTTCATACATATGGTGAGCAAGTAGAGGGTGTGTGGTTATATCCAAAACCTGAAACGGTAGCACAACTTCAAGTGGCAGATTTGCGGGAACTCCAATTTAGTACGAGAAAAGCAGAATACGTAATCGGTGTGTCCCAGGCAATCGCAAGTGGGGAACTGAATTTAGATGCACTTGCTATACAGGATGACGAAACCATTACTCAAACACTTGTTAAATATCGTGGTATTGGACCGTGGACAGCAGGTAGCTTTTTACTGTTCGGTTTAGGAAGACCAAACCTATTCCCACTTGCGGATATTGGACTTCAAAATGCTCTAAAAACACTTTGGTCAACCCCGGAGAAACCGAAAGCAGAGGAGATTACGGCTCACTTTCCAGAATGGTCACCTTATTTAAGTTACGTGTCGCTTTATTTATGGCGTAGTATCGAATAATCTTAGTCTAAATATGTAGGCGAAACATACTATTTGCAATGCTATAATACTTATAACAAAGTAAAGATAATCATCTTAGGGAGAAAACATCATGAGAATCAGAGATTGGGATAGAAGTTTGAAAGCCAGATTAATTGGTGAGGCGTTTATGAACATAACATTTTGGATGTTTTTCCCTTTCCTTGCAATTTATTTTGCAGAAGAATTCGGGAAAATTACAGCTGGTATATTACTTGTTTTGTCTCAAGTTTTTTCAGTAGCAGCTAATCTGGTTGGTGGCTATTGTGCGGATCAATATGGTCGACGAAGGATGATGGTCTTGTCTTCTTTTGGACAAGGAGGTGCCTTTTTCCTATTTGCACTTGCAAACTCATCCATCTTAGAATCTCCAATTTTAGGGTTTATCGCTTTTACCTTTGCAAGCGTATTTGGATCACTATATTGGCCAGCGAGTCAAGCGATGGTTGCGGATGTAGTTGCTGAAGAACATCGTAGTGAAGTCTTCGCAGTTTTTTATACGTCAATGAATATTGCAGTTGTTATTGGACCGATACTTGGGGGTATTTTCTTCTTTAGTTATAGATTTGGCTTGATGGTCACTGCAGGGTTAATGTGTATTTTATTAGCATGGATATTAATCAAGTTTACTGAGGAAACGAAACCAGCTAATTCCGATTCATTGGAAAATAACACCGCAAAAGGCATTATGTACGCCATTCAAACACAAGTAAAAGATTATGGAATTATATTAAAAGATAAGATTTTTCTACTTTTCATCGTGGCAGGAATTTTAAGTTCACAAACGTTTATGCAACTAGACTTATTATTACCTATTTACGTAAAGGAAGTCATTGAAAATCAAATAATGGGTACTTTGTTTTGGAGTGAAATTAAACTTACAGGTGAGCTTGCATTTAGTATCCTTATCTCAGAAAATGGGTTGTTAGTTGCATTGTTCACAGTTGCTATTACAAGGTATTTTGCTTCATATCGCGAGAAATATGTATTCTTTATTTCGTCTGTTCTATATGCTTTGGCCATGGTTGTTTTTTCACTATTCGATTCGTTTTGGATATTCATTTTGGCAATGGCCATTTTTACATTCGGTGAATTAATGATTGTTGGTATACAACAAAGCTTTATTTCAAAGTTAGCACCAGAGAATATGAGAGGTCAATATTTCGCTGCTGCTAGTCTTCGCTACACGGTGGGACGAATGATTGCACCCATATCTATTCCTATGACGGTCTGGTTTGGATTCTTTTGGACTTTCATAATCATTGCGTTTTTATCTATAATTAGCGCTTTTATTTATTATTTCATGTTTTATTTATTTGAACAAAAAAAGGCAGCTTCTCCTAAATTTTAAGGAGAAACTGCTATATGTAGTAACTTCATTTATATTTTTTTATTGTTCCTTATTTTCAATTTCCTCAGTATCATTAAAGTAGATAAAGGACTCTTCCTCTATTTCAGCTAAGCGTTCTTTGTTTAGCCCTAAGCTTAAGTTGCCCGAAAAAATAGGTTCCCACCATGTTTCTGTTTTGGTCATGTCCGTTTCCTCCTTTAAATTATCTTATTATTTGTAGTCCTATACCCGTTTAAGTTACAAATTAAAACAAAATAAATTAAAAATCACAATAAAAGGAGTGTTCATTATGAATCAAACAACATTTGCAGTCATTGGCACTGGCATTGTAGGAGAGCGCATTATTCAACAACTTTTACTAAATCCCGATTGTAAGATTATCAGTACATTTGACGAAAATACTCAGCGATTACAAGATATATCTAACAAGTATAAGTTACCAATTGCATCTTCTCTAGATGAGTTATTAGACACCGACCCTCACTGGGTATATATTGGGACTCCTCCAAACAGTCATGCAACTCTTGCTACTAAAGCGGCAAATAAAGGACTTTTTGTACTGTCTGAAAAACCTCTTGCACATAATGTGGAAAGTGGTGAAAAGATGGTCGAAAGCACGAAGGTAGCGAATGTCTTAACAGCAATGCATTTTCCTCTTATGTACAGTCCAGCTGTTCAAACCTTAATGAATGAAGTAACCAACCAAACATTGGGTGAAATAAGTCGGATTGAACTTCATACATATTTCCCACATTGGCCAAGAAAATGGCAACAAAATCCTTGGATTGGTTCTCGTTCACAAGGTGGGTTTATAAGAGAAGTATTTCCTCATTACTTTCAAATCATGTACCGTCTTTTTGGTCATTTTACTTTTACAGCTCATCAAACTGTTTATCCAGAAGATGAAAGCTTGTCCGAAATTGGATCAGTGGCAATTGGAAAAACCGAAACTGGAATTCCAATTATTATAAACGGTTTATGTGGAATGGGTCAAAAAGAAAGACTACTTTTTAAAGTGTTTGGAACGAAAAAAGTAATGACAATCAAAAATTGGTCAGAATTATGGGTTAGTGAAGTCGATAAAAGTGAGGAAAAAGTCGAATTAACACTTACACCCAAAACTTTGTTTGATGCGTGTCATGATGCGACAAATGGAAGAGAAGCATCTCTTGTAACATTTGAAGAAGGTTTAATTGTGCAAAAGTGGATAGATGAATTACTAATTTAACACTTATTAAATGACAAAGTCCAATATGATCCTATAGAGAATTTTTTAAAAAAATAAATTACATTTTTAAAGTTTTTAATTTTTGCTAGCTAAGAAACATACCGTTACAATATACTAAAGACGGGAGTGGTCACATGAATTTCACAGCTCAAGACGTTGAAAATATGATTCAAGAACAACACGATTTTTACTATACTGGTGCCACTAAATCAATAGAATTTCGCATGCAACAGTTACATAAATTAAAAAAAGCAATTCAACAACATGAACCAGAAATTTTATTAGCACTTTATAAGGATTTACGAAAAAGTGAATTTGAGGCATATGCAACAGAAGTGGGATTTGTTTTAGATAGTATTGGTTTTATGAGTAAGCATCTAGACGAGTGGATGAAACCAGAATCAGTGAAAACACCGCTACATTTACAACCAGCGAAAAGTTTCATTGTTCGTGAACCATACGGCTCAGCATTGATTATCGGTCCATTTAACTATCCATTCCAACTTGTGATGGAGCCTTTAATTGGAGCAATCATCGGTGGGAATTGTGCTATTGTAAAGCCTTCGGAATCAGCTGTCCATACAGCAGCTGTCATTCGAAAAGTGATAGAATCTACATTCTCACCGAACTATATTCGAGTTGTCGAAGGTGAACGTGAAGAAACTACTGCACTGATACATGCGCCATTCGATACTATTTTCTTTACTGGAAGTGTTGCTGTTGGGAAAATAGTGATGAAAGCGGCGGCTGAGAGATTAACACCTGTTACCTTAGAACTTGGCGGCAAAAGTCCCGCAATAATTGATCACACAGCGAATTTAGAAATCGCAGCTAAGCGAATTGTATGGGGCAAGTTTGTTAATGCAGGGCAGACTTGTGTGGCTCCGGATTATTTGCTTGTTCAAGATAAGGTGAAAGAACAGTTCATTAAATTATTAAAGCAAACAATAAAAGACTTTTACGGCAAAGACGCTCAAAATAGTCCGGATTATGGACGCATCATTAACAACAAGCAGTTTAATCGATTAAAACAGCTAATTAATCAAGAAGGTCAACATATTGTGGCTGGTGGCAATCTAGATGAAAATGATTCGTATATTGAACCAACCCTTCTTGATGGGATATCTTGGAATAGTCCTTCGATGGAAGATGAAATATTTGGGCCGATTTTACCAATTTTAACGTATGAAAGTTTAGAAACAGCTATTCAACAAGTACGGAAACTGCCTAAACCGTTAGCTGCCTACTTGTTCAGTGAAAATGACAATGCTATTCAATACTTTTTAGAAGAACTACCATTTGGTGGTGGATGCATAAACGATACTGTATCTCATGTAGGAAGTTCTCATATGCCTTTTGGCGGTGTAGGTTCTTCAGGAATGAATGGTTATCATGGGAAATATAGTTTTGAAGCATTCACACATGCCAAATCAATCTTAAAGAAAAGCACTAAGATCTCTGTTAACATTGCATTTCCTCCATACAAAAATAAAGTGAAACTTGTGAAGTCACTACTCCGATAAGGAGAGCGATTTTATAAGTTTAAGACGAAGAATATACAATACACATTGCAAATTTCAGTACGGATGGAAGCTAGATGACGATAACAACGGTGATGATAGTTACGAAAATTTTCAAAAAAAATCAGCTTCTCGATTTACTCCGAGGAAGCTGATTTTTTTTGATCTTTGAAAGGTAAATAAATAGAAACAGTAGTCCCTTTATTTAAGCGACTATTAATAATAACTTTTCCATCATGCTCTCGAATGATTTTTTCGGATATCATCATACCCAGTCCCGTTCCAGTTGTTTTCGTAGTGAAAAATGGTTCGAAAATTTGATTAACTACTTCTCGTGTCATACCTTCACCGTTATCTCGTATGTGTATGGCAACCAAATTATCTTCTTCAAATTCTGAATATATGTGCAGTAGAGAGCCTTCTTCGTGTAATGCTTCAATTGCATTTTTAATTACATTTATTATAACTTGTTTAATTTGATTTTGTTCACCAACTACAACCACTTGCGGGGCATTCCAAGACTCTGTTAATTGAATACCTCTTAAATTTAGTTCCGGTCTAAACAAGAGAACTACATCCTGAACGATTTCTTCCAATTTAAATTCTTTAGCTGATGTGACGTGTGGTTTTGCCAGAATTAAGAATTCACTAATAATTAGATTTATCCGCTCTAGTTCTGATGCAATCAATTTTGTATAGGATTGATATGGATGTTTATCATCTGCATTCATCATTTGAATAAACCCTGAAATCACAGTCATTGGATTTCGGATTTCATGTGCAACACCTGCAGCAATTTCTCCAGCTAATTTTAACTTTTCAGATTGAACCATTAATTTTTCGGCTTTTTTCTGATATGAAATATCACGTGTAATGACAGATATAGCAACTATTTCTTTGTTTTTATCATAAATAGGGCTTAGCGTAAGTTGAGCATCAAAAAAGGTCCCATTTTTTTTCATCTCTTTGGTTTCAAAGGAGTGAAAGCTCTCACCGTTCAAAATTTTTTTTGTCCGCTCTAAAGCTGCTTTTGAATTTTCAGGAGGTACAAGAGGAATTAGATTGCCAATACATTCTTGCCTACTCCAACCATACAACAATTCGAAGGCCGGATTAATGTCAATAATGCGTGCATCTAAGTCAAAAACGGCTATGCCATCTTTGGCATTTTCAAAAAACATGTGCAAATAACCTTCTTTTGAATCTAGGGCTCTTTCTAATATGAATTGTTGCTGTTCCATCTCTGTCCATTTTTTTTGGATAAAGAGAGAGTGGACGATAGCTGTTAAACTCATTAGAGCCATCAATAACATTACAACATATAAATCGGCAATTGAGATTGTGATTTCAAGATCATTTAAGTAAGTCTGAAATATATAGATAATCTCAAGCACAGTTATTGGTAAAAGTATTAAACTTAGTAGGAATGAATGGTATAATGAAGCCACCAATAATGGATAAGCAAAAAGAAAAATATGTATGTAGTATGGTGTATCTAAATTTAAATTAAAGATATAGCCATTCAACCCAGTTAAGATAAGGATTTGTAACATCTTACTATTTATGTTCATTTGTCGAAGTAGAAATAACAAGATGCAAAATAGAATAGCAACTAGCGGGATTGAACTTGTATATTCGAAAGAAATGAACAGACTTGATAGTGTATGTATCAATAAACCAATTGCAAATAAATCTATAAACAATCGATTACGTTTTTTTAAGATTAGCGATTTATCCATTCTTCACCTCAGTTAGAAGTTATTGTTCTTTTATCATACATGATTTAGCAGTGTGCGAACATGCTAATTATTGATATGATATTTATTATGTAGGAGGGTTTATTATGTCAAGCAAATTTAAAGAAAAAGAAACAATTCAATTACTAAAAAACCTTGTAGAAATTCCAAGTCCATCTGGGTATACAAAAGAAATTATGAAATTCATCGAATTAATGCTAACTGATTTGAAAGTTCCTTATAAGCAAACGAATAAAGGCGCTATAATTGCAACTATAGAAGGACAAGATACATCTAAGCATAGATTGTTAACAGCTCATACAGATACACTTGGTGCAATGGTAAAAGAAATCAAAGGAAGCGGTCGCCTTAAACTATCAATGATTGGTGGTTTTAAGTGGAATTCGGTTGAAGGTGAATATTGTTATATACATACAGCCTCAGGTAAGAAAGTTCGTGGAACCATTCTTATGCATCAAACAACTGTTCATGTATACAAGGATGCTGGTACTGCTGAGCGCAACATTGAAAATATAGAAGTTCGGTTAGATGAAAAAGTAATAAATGCAGATGAAACTAGAGCTATTGGTATAGAAGTAGGTGATTTTATATCATTCGATCCACGATTTGAGCAAACTGACTCGGGTTTTATAAAGTCTCGGCATTTGGATGATAAGGCAAGCACTGCATTGCTAATACAACTTATTGCATCAATAAAAGAGAATGACTTTAAGCTACCAAATACAACTCATTTCTTTATTTCAAATAATGAAGAAATCGGTTATGGTGGAAATTCAAATATTCCCTCTGAAGTTGTCGAATATCTTGCTGTAGATATGGGGGCAATTGGTGATGGCCAGACATCTGATGAATATACAGTTTCGATTTGTGCAAAAGATTCATCAGGCCCATACCATTATGAGTTAACGCGCAAGTTGGTAGAACTAGCAAAAAAACAAAACATAGACTATAAATTAGACATTTATCCATTTTACGGTTCAGATGCTTCTGCGGCTCTAAAAGCAGGTTTTGATGTTAAGCATGCTTTGCTTGGACCTGGTATAGAGGCATCACATGCTTTTGAACGAACACATATTGATTCATTGAAGCATTCTGCAGCACTATTAGAAGCGTATGTGCTCTCTCCAATGGAGACAGAATAGGAGGAAAGCAAATGCAGACATCTGAATTATTTAGTTGCTTGCCGGCTAAAGAAATCCATGGCATACTTCCAAAAGAAGTGTTTGATATTGCGGTTGACTCTAGAAGTGTACAACCGGAAAGTGTCTTTATCTGTATAAAAGGTTATACAGTAGATGGTCATGATTATGTCTTTCAAGCAATTGAAAGTGGAGCTAGAATTATTGTATCTGAAAAACATCTTGATTTAGACTATAATCGTGTAGCTTGTATTGTGGTAGCGGATACTACGCGAGCAATTGGCTTATTGGCTTCTAAATTTTATGGGTACCCATCCAGAGATATGAAAATGATAGGAGTTACCGGAACAAACGGTAAAACAAGTGTAAGTGGAATTTTGCATAATATGTTACAAGGGTTAAACGTGAAATCCGCGTTAACTGGTACAATTGGTTTCAATTTAAATGGGTTGATTTTTGATTCTGCTAATACAACAAGTGATGCACTTAGTACACAACTAATGATTCAACGTGCAAAAAATGAAGGTTGCACAGCTATGGTCATGGAAGTATCATCCCATGGCTTAGTGCTTGGTCGATTAACAGGTGTTGATTTTGATATTGCCATTTTCACTAATTTGACGCATGACCATTTAGACTTCCACGGAACAATGGAAAATTATGGGCAATCGAAAGGTTTGTTATTTTCCCAATTAGGACAAGATTTAGAGCGTCATAAACATGCGATTGTAAATGCTGATGATTCATGGTCAGATCGATTAAAAGAAATGACTGGATATCCAGTTTGGACTTACGGTATAAATGAAGTTGCTCATTTCCAAGGACAAAACATTCAACTGAAATCAAATTGTACACAATTTGAAATGAAGACTCCTGAAGGGGTATTTCCAGTTCGTATGAATTTACTAGGAGAATTTAATGTATATAATGCTTTAGCAGCATCTGCAGCATTGTATACACAAGGGTTCTCCATACCTCAAATTCTGCAACAACTTGAAAAAATCCCTCCAATTAAGGGAAGAATGGAAAGGTTAGAAAGTGAGTTACCGATATCTATCTATATTGATTATGCCCATACACCAGATGCTATAGAAAAGGCGATTTCTTCAGTATTACCTTTTAAAACAAATCGTCTTATCTTCCTGGTAGGTACGGGAGGGAATCGAGACCGTTCAAAACGTCCTGCAATGGCGCTTAAAGCATCAGTTGCGGATTATGTTATCTTGACTACAGATGACCCTCGTGATGAACCTTACGAGTCTATTCTTAGTGATTTAGAAAAAGGAATGCTCCATGAAAACTTTGCACTTATCGGTGACCGTGGAATGGCTGTAAAACATGCCATAGCTATTGCAGAACCAGGTGATATAATTATTTTTGCAGGAAAAGGTCATGAAGATTATCAAATTATTGGCCACACAAAATTTCCACATAGTGATGGAAATATAGCTTTGTCAGCGGGTAAATTAAAATTTCACGATTTGCCTTCACGATCTTAACATGAAGGCGACTAGAGAATAACAAAGAACCGATCACATTTTGTCGATCGGTTCTTTGTACTTTTTAGAGTACTTGTAATTATTTTAAATTATCCATATGATAAAAGAAGTGAATACAAAAGGAAGTTGAGCTTACGTCGCTTGGTTTTAGGTGCTAGCCACATATTTTTCAGGTTTTCTGAACTTATAGAGATAAAAGGTAAAAGAAGGAGAATATATATTCATGTGTAAATTATCCATACGATAAAAGAAGTGAATACAAAAGGAAGTTGAGCTTACGTCGCTTAGTTTTAGGTGCTAGCCACATATTCCAGGTTTTCTGAATTTATAGAGATAAAAGGTAAAAGAAGGAGTTTATAAAATTATGGCAACTCAAGAACAAATTTTATCAAGAAGAACATTTGCGATTATTTCCCATCCCGATGCTGGTAAAACAACAATGACCGAAAACCTGTTATTTTTCGGTGGTGCCATTCGTGATGCCGGAACAGTAAAAGCAAGAAAAACAGGAAAGTTTGCTACATCTGACTGGATGGAAATTGAAAAACAACGTGGAATCTCAGTTACCTCTTCCGTAATGCAGTTTGATTACGACAAATTCCGCATAAATATTTTGGATACACCTGGTCACCAAGATTTTAGTGAAGATACTTATCGTACATTAATGGCAGTCGATAGTGCTGTGATGATTGTTGATGTTGCAAAAGGAATAGAAGCTCAAACGATTAAATTATTTAAAGTCTGTCGTTTACGTGGAATTCCGATTTTTACGTTTATTAATAAGCTTGACCGCCAAGGGAAAGAACCGCTTGAACTAATGGAAGAGTTAGAAGAAGTATTAGGAATAGAATCTTATGCAATGAATTGGCCTATCGGCATGGGAAAAGAATTTGTAGGGATTTATGATCGTTATAATAATCGCATAGAACAATTCCGTACAGAAGAAAATGAACGTATTTTACCATTAGACGAAAATGGCGAGTTATTAGGTGATCATGTAATGAAACAAACATCCTACTATAAACAAGCTATTGAAGATATTAATTTATTAAACGAAGCGGGAAATGATTTGGATTTAGAAAAAGTAGAGAATGGTAAAATGACACCTGTATTTTTCGGAAGTGCTTTAACAAACTTTGGTGTACGAACTTTCTTAGAAACATATTTAGAATTTGCACCGACACCTCAACCGCGGAAAACAGATGCAGATGAATTAATCGATCCAGTCTCAGAAGAGTTCTCAGGATTTATTTTCAAGATTCAAGCAAATATGAATCCAGCACACCGAGATCGTATTGCGTTTGTACGTATCGTTTCAGGAAAGTTTGAACGTGGTATGACTGTCACATTATCGCGTACTGGTAAAACCTTTAAATTATCACAATCAACACAGTTTTTAGCAGATGATCGTGAAACAGTGGAAATGGCGGTAGCTGGAGATATTATCGGATTGCATGACACTGGTAATTATCAAATTGGAGATACTATTGTTGGTGGAAAGAGACTGTTCAATTATGAGAAGTTACCACAATTCACACCAGAACTATTTGTTCGTGTAACTGCAAAGAACGTGATGAAGTCAAAGCATTTTTATAAAGGTATTATGCAGTTAGTACAAGAAGGGGCCATTCAATATTACAAAACACTGCATACAGAAGACGTAATATTAGGTGCAGTTGGTCAACTACAATTTGAAGTATTTGAATATAGAATGAAAAATGAGTACAACGTGGAAGTGCGTATGGAATCTATTGGGAATAAAATTGCGCGATGGATACAAAATGAAAGTAATGTATTAGAAACAATGTCAAATCCACGAAGCATGCTCGTCCGAGATCGATATGATCGATATGTCTTCTTGTTTGAAAATGACTTTGCAATGCGTTGGTTCCAAGATAAAAACGTAGATATTGAGTTGTATAGTTTATTATAAAATAGGACTAATACCACTACGCGTTGATCCTAAATCAAGACAACCTTAAATTCGAAATTTGAATTTAAGGTCTTTTTTAATTTAGGATGCCATGAATCTCGTGTTCCCGGAAGGAGTAGGTTCCAGTATGATGCAGCTGATTTGCGCTCCAGACGGACGCTTCCCACGGCCCGGGCAGGCGTTGCCTCGCGTTGAGGCGTTTTTATCCTTTGTTCCATTGTGAGCTCCACTGTGGGGACTCACCTGTCCCACTAATCCCGTAGGAAAGAACAGGACCAAAGGGAATTTGGACCTGTTCTTTGCGACGAAGCTAGCGCAGCGATGCAGGAGCAGATGTTTTCCGCCGCCATCCTCTTCAATCAAGTAAATGTTTCCGAATTGATCATAAAATAAAATACAACTTAACAAGAAGGGAGTGCAGAAAGTCACTGGTACTTTAAATAGAAAAATGCAGTGGTTTGCATCATAATCACTGAAATTCTGATATATTGAACAAGTATCTCTCTTTTTTAGAAATAATGTAGAAGAAGTATTGCTGCTAGCTTTGTATCTCTCACCATTCAAATGATTGTCACTAAAAATAGAATTCGTTGCAATGATGGATAAATTCACACTAGTTGATTGAAGCGCAGGTGGCGACTTCTGCGGGAAAAGCATGAGCTGAAGGCCCCGCAGGAACAAATGGAACGAAGGCTACGGACGCCACTACGCGAGGCAACGTCTTCGTGACCAACA
>NZ_ALJG01000235.1 GCF_000286315.1 Paenisporosarcina sp. TG20
CCACTATCTGTAGCTACAGATAGTGGTCTTTTGCTATAGGCGATCGTGTCGTTACTATTCACTCCATCGCTTTTGCCATAGTTGCCAACTTGTTTATCGTTTTCCAGTTCCGCACGGTTGACGGAACACCAATTTTTTGAAGTTGAGCCGCTAGTTTGGAGTTTCGGATGCTTTGACGGAAAAATAAATAAATATTTTCTCCTTCGATTTGGTACTCATCGGTATCATTTTGAAACTTGAGTAAATGGTTGACCCCTTCACGTGGTGGCAGTTCTGCCAATAACGAGAGTTGGATACTCTCTCCTTCCAACAAAGTGCCAACATTGAAAGGACAGTTTTCAATAATCTGGTCCAGTTCAATAGATGTTCTCAAGATTACGGGCACTGAAAAGCCGAATTTAGTATCGATTTCATGCTGAATTCGGCAGCTAAGCTGTTTTGAATCCTGTTCTGATTCAAATAAAACATTTCCACTTTGTATATATGTTTGCACTTTGTCTAAGCCCATTTTTTCAAGTAGATGCCTCAAATCTGCCATTTTAATCAACCTGTGACCACCTACGTTTATTCCTCTAAGCAAAGCAATATAGATTGTCATTTTTGCACCTCTAGGCCAGATTATAGTCATCTAGGAAATATGTATGCGTCTTTGAAATTCAATAAATAATCTATATAAGTAGTCTACAGTTCCTTGTTCGTGTAACTTTCTCCTTCAGTTAAGAAAGGCGGATACATCGTTATCGCATGATTTTCAGTAATAAACTCATCTTCAAGATATTCATTATTCCTATTTCTCACTTCCCTATAGATTGTATTATGTCGAACATAGCCTCCCCATTGTTCAAGGATAAATTGATGGTCCTTTTCATACACTTTATACGTTTTAGTAGGTACACTTACAGATTTCCATTCTCCTACCAACGACACATCAGTTAAATAAATAATAAGTTGGTAAGGTTCAGTGGTTTCATTTTTCATCTGAAGATCTAAGTAGTTATAAGCACATGTTGCACCACTACCAAAAGGTTGAGTTCGTTTAGTGTCAGGGAAAACGTCGTAACTAGGTCTGTATCGTTCCGTTATAGTGAGTGGTGTATGAAGGGTGATCCAGTAAATTAAATTAGAAAGTTGACATAACCCTCCACCTACTCCAGTTTTCACTTTTCCGTAATGCAAAATCATCCCGTTTAAATAGCCTTTACTTTTAGTTGTTTTTCCGATGGTCTTCCAATATGAAAATGTTTCACCTGGTTGAATCACAATGCCGCTAATTTTTTTTGTAGCAATCTTTAGATTTGTTATCTTGTTGTATTGCATTTGCATGTCAACATCTTTTAATTGACGCAACAAGGGTGTCTTATGCTTAAAGTGCGTGTTCAAAAAGGAGCATAAAAAGAGCCGAGTAGGTCGAGGCGGCGTAGCCTTCGAGCACCGGAGCGTATGGTGTTGATACGTGAGGAGCAGAGAAGCAAGCCAACGAAGAGATACGACAGCTATTTTTAGCGGACTTTTTGAACAACCTCTTAAAGATAATATGTTCTAACTTTTCATCTCCTTTGAGCTTCGCATATTTTTTCTCATCCAATACCCATTCTGCATATCATTTAAGTCGATAGGCTTTCGTTCCTAAAAAAATGCGGAAGCTACTTCGTTTTATTGGTTTCAATGAGTTCACATGAAATCTCCTTCCAAAGTATCCCTAAATAAATTTATAATTATCCATACATATGGTATTCGAGACCGTTTTTCTTTTTCCCTTCTTACTTATTTAAAAAAGCATTTTTAATACCGATTTAACAAAAAGATCACTCTTCAAAAAGAAAAATCTATTTAGTTGATTCTATTGTGTTTTAAGAATGAGATCATACATGAAAATGATCAAATTAAAAAGACGACTTTAAAAATCTGAAGTCGTCTTTATTAAAACAATTCATGAAGCCCTAGTTTTCGAACTAAAACTTATTGAAATTCGATAATTTCTGGTGGTTCCCCACTTTTGTTCATTAAGCGAATCATTGTTGGCTCTACAACTAAAATCACTAATTTCGGGTCTTCTGGACCTTCAAACCAATTTTTCATATTGTCTTCCCATATTTTTTCTTTTAAGGTATCGTCTTGACTTTCACTTACTTTACCTTCGATTTCTAAGAATAAATCACCAAAGCCTTCGCCTTCATAGCCAATCAAAATATGGGTGTATGGATTTGCTTCAATGTCTTCAATTTTATGTGTGTTCTTATTCGTAGGTGTATAAAGTGTAAAGTCCTTATTGAAGAACGTCATATACCTCGAATGGGGTTTGTTATTTTCCACGGTTGCCATTGTGCCGATATGGCTTTCTTCTAATATTTTCAACGCTTGTTTTTTACTCATTTGAAAATCATCTCCTTTGTGAAAGTATTCCTTTCACTCTTAACACTTAAACATACGAATATGTATTTATTCAGCAAAATATTGGTATAATTTATCATCATCTGCATCCGCTGATCCGCGACCATCTGTGTTATTTGTTACGAAATAAAGGTTTTTTCCATTTGAAAATACATCTCGAACTCGACCAAACCCTGTAATTGTCTCCTCTAGTTCTCCAGTTTCGATATTAACTACTACTATGCCTTCTCCTCGAAGTGCTGCAACATATAATTTTCCTTTATGAAATGTCATGCCTGATGGCGCCCATGTAGTATTTGTTCCTGAGTTTACTAAGGAAGTAACAAACTCTTCGTGCTGCTCATCACCTTCAATTAGTGGCCAGCCATAGTTCTTTCCTTCTTCAATTTTATTGATTTCATCTTTGGAAGATTGTCCATGTTCTGAGGCAAATAATTGCTCATCATCTGTCCACGCGAGACCTTGAGGGTTGCGATGACCAAGACTTACTGTTTCCCACTCATTATTGGCATTTAAACGGAGTATTTTCCCGTTCTTTGATGTTACATCTTGAGCTAAATCCGGATTCGCTGCATCTCCAATCGTTGCATACAACAAATTATCAGGGCCAATTTCAAGACGACCTCCGTGATGCACATTGCCAGTTGAAATCCCGTCTAAATGTATGTCGGTTTCTTTCCAAACGTCTCCTTCTAACTTCAAGGTCACAATGCGATTAAATGGACCATCTCCCGCATCATAATTGTAATAAGCAAATGCCGTTTTCGTTTCAGTAAATGTAGGTTTCAAGACAAATCCAAGTAAGCCCGCTTCGGAGACATTCGCTAAAGGTGTTGAAAGTTCTACTTTTTGATGTTCTACTGACCTATCCGTTTTAATGTAAGCAATGGTACCGACACGTTCTGATATGTAAAATTCATCTTCTATTTGATTTATAGACCATGGTACCTCAAGATGTGTTGCTACTTCTTTATAGGCATCTGGCTTTGGTTCAGATGTTGTTTCTTGTTCTATGGATCCACACCCACTGACTAGTAAAAGAAATGTTGATAGAACTAAAAATCTAATCACAACTCATCACCCCAATTGATATTTCTTCTAATTTTATAGTTATTAAAAGTTGGATACAATAATTTGAATTAGTAATACAACCGTCACTATACGCAACAATGGTTTTACATATTCTACTTTTAATTTTCGTGCAAGATGAACACCGATTTGTGCACCACTGACGGACCCTATTAATAAGGCAATAGTTACTGCCCACATAATCTTCCCTGTTGCTATGTATGTAATAGATGCCCCAAAACAACTGGAAAAAATAGCAATACGCACAAGTCCAACAGCCCTTATGTATGAAATGCCCAGATGCGATAACAAATACATCATCAATGTCCCTGAACCTGGCCCAAAAATACCATCGTATAGTCCAATTCCGAACAGACTAGCTCCACTTTTTTTATTTACCACGAGTGGTCGGTTGCCTTCAAAGTCACTTGACCCTAAAAAAGAGGATAAAAGTGCAAAACTTAGTAATACAACGGCAAGAATTGTCATGGTACTTTCAGTTAATAAAGAAGCGAGTAACCCCCCAGCTATACCTCCTCCAAGACATAATGGAATCAAGATTATTGCTTCCTTTACAGTCACTTCTTTGTATTTATAAATAACAATAAAACTCAATAATGAACTGAAAGTATTCGAAACTTTATTCGCACCGATGGCGGAATGAACGGGAATTCCCATAACAAGCATAGCGGGTAAACTAATCAATCCTCCACCACCAGCAAGTATGCCTAGCACATTGGCTATCAAACCAATGAAAAATAACCATATATAATCCATAAAATGCCCTCTTTTTCTACTGAATTGTTAAAGCTGTTGAGAATACTGAAAGATTAAAAATGAACATATGAAAACAGTTGCTCTATCTTGAATGAGAGCAACTGTTTTTGCTGTTCCTAGACTAATTGCTATGTGATGGTACATGTAAATGAAGGGCATATTGCTGACCTTTCGAGCCCATATAACGGCGCCCTTCGTCTACAAACCCGGCTTTACTATATACATATCGTGCAGCTTCATTTCGTTCATTCACACCCAGAACTACTTCATCAAAATGAGGGAATTCTTGGAGGATAAAGGCAGGGAGTGCTTGAAGTGATTTTACTGCAATTCCTTGACCTTGGTAGTCTGGATGAATGGAGTACCCTCTCAAAAGAACAGACTTTGGGTTATCTGTATACCAGTAACGATCATTACTGACATCAAGCACAAAAAAGCCAGCAATATGGTTACCTGCTAAAATTGTAACCGGAGTTCTCGAAAGTCCATCGTTTTTTAGAAGTTCCATGGGAGGATCTGTGAATTCAAGTTGCTCCGGTGATAATGGGTAAAATTTAAATGCCTGTTGATGATCAGGTTCATAAGGTAATAAAGTAACTTTGTCCTGCAATAATACTCTCTCCTTTTAATTTTAAGTAAATAAAGTGTGTTTTTCAATTCAGTAATAGTTTTCGACTTTTTACGGAACTATTTGACCTATTTACTGTCTACTCGTCTATTGTTTTAATTTATTCAGCTTGATTTCAATGTAACCACAACGATTTCAGGCAAGTTAAATAGTCGGATTGGAATGATACTATTTCCTAGTCCGCGACTGACAACGAGCTTGGACTGTTCCTGCTCATAAACACCTGCTGTATATTTAGGAAAATAACCTTGTCCTGGAGCAACTAGTCCACCTATGAAGGGAATACGAAACTGTCCCCCGTGGGCATGACCTGAAAACGTTACATCTATTCCTGCATCCACGTAACTTTGAAAGTCTTCTGGACGATGTGCGAGGAGAACTGTAAACAAGTCACTCGGAACACCAGAATTGGAGATCATTTGCAAAGCAGTCTGGCCCATTAACGGATCGTCAATCCCGGTGAGTGAAATGGACGCACCATTACGTTCGATATTTAGTGTTTCATTCGATAGAACTCGGACACCTCGAGTTGTTAGTTCTTCTTTAATACGATCCACATCGTTTGTTGCTACTTCATGATTTCCAGTTACATAGTAAACATTCGATAATTCCACAATTTGATCAATAAGATCTAAACTATTTTGTAAATTATAACGGTTACTATCGATGAGATCTCCTGTAATCACAATCATATTTGGCTTAGCTTGTTTAATTTTGTTCACCAATCTCTGTTGGTTCTCCCCAAACGTTGCGTCGTGTAAATCAGACACTTGCACGATGCGGTAATTATCAAAAGAGGATGGAATTTCGGATGAACTAACAGTGTAATTTGATACGGTGAGCCAGTTGTTATTCAAGTAAAAAAACACAATTATAAAAGTAATCGTAAGAAGAAATTTCATTAGTTTCCTTAACATAAAAGGCCTCCCCTTAATACGCAAGACCAACTCGCGTAGATACAAATTGCGGATCGAGCAATTCTTTGTAAGCAAATAATGCTGTATCTCCCACTGATATCTCAACGCCATTCTCTGGTAAGAAGTTGCGTTCTATTCGCCACTGACCTTTCGCTTCGCCATCCGGTAAATACGTTGGACAAACTATTGTCCAATCTAAATTCGTAGTGGCAAGTTGTTCAAATACCTTTGCATGCTCTTGCGCTGCAAAGGTTAATCGACGTTTAGATTCCGTTGATTGATATCGGTATAATTCAGGACTGTTACGGCTTTGCAAAATACCAGCTGTCCCGATTGTAACAATGCGTTTAACATTCCCTCTATTCATAGCCTTTATAATTACTGGAATCGCATCTGTTAATGTCGTAGTTTTATCCGTACCAATTGCACTAAATACAGCATCTGCACCTTCTATTGCTTGATTTACGTCCGCATGGTCTCTAATATCCCCTTGAAGTATAGTTAAGTGTTCATGTAGAATTAATTTTGATGGTGTACGCACAAGTACCGTGACGTGAAGACCATCTTTGAGTGCATGTCGTAGAACTTCATTTCCAACTCGTCCTGTGGCACCGAAAATCGTTATATTCAATGGAGATTCCTCCAATATTGTTTTCTTTAAGAATAAAGCAATTCTATCTATCTGGCTAATCATATAGATGTAAATGTCCTTTGAGAGCCTGATGAATAAAGCTATTTTTACATATCAAGTAATGATTTATGTGTATAACGAAATGTGGTTAACGTGTTTTACGTAAATATGATTGAAAAGATATGATTAAATGGTATGACATCCTAGTCAATACCCGTTATTCTGGTGCCACAATCTCCAATTTAATCCGATCAGGATCTTCGAAGAAAACCGCATATACATTGTTTCCAGATGCATATGGATGTTTGTCTTTGTATAGGATTTTCGTACCTTGAACTTCTAACATTTTAGTAATTTCATCCACTTGCTCACGTGATTTAGCGTGGAAAGCGAGATGATTAAGACCTGTTTGTCCTCTGTGATAGGTTGACTCTAAATGCTTTTCTATCGTTTGAACAAATACTAAATACGTGTTGTCAAATTTATAACTAAATCCCAACTCCCACTCTTGATATAAGCTATATCCCATTTCAGGCAATAAAACGTCATAAAAAGAACGAGTTTTCCGCAAATCATTTACATTTATTTCTACATGGTGAAGCATTTGTTCCACCCCTTATTTATAACTCATCACGGACGGATTTAGGCCGTTTTTTTGCAAATTGCATGGAGATGGCTTTATCTTTTAACAAGAAGCCTTCTCCTTAGTCTGTTATTCTACTCAATATACGATATCGGTTGCTCCGGATTGGTTATCGCTCACTCATTGATGGTTTCCGCTCACTCACGGTTGGTTATCGCTCACTCATTGACTGTTTCCGCTCACTCACGGTTGGTTTCCGCTCACTCATTAACTGTTTCCGCTCATTCGCACTATTTTACTCTAAAAATCTCATTTTATATGACGTGCTTTTCCACTCTCCACTTAAAGTTACTTTTAAAGTTAATTATATACCCCCTTATTAGGCTTTTGTTCTACTCAATATACGATATCGGTTGCTCCGGATTGGTTTTCGCTCACTCGTTGATGGTTATCGCTCACTCATTGACTGTTTCCGCTCATTCGCACTATTTTACTCTAATAATTCCATCTTATATGTCGTGCTTTTCCCTTGGCCGTTTACTATCAGCCCCATTTTCGACAGCTCCCTCCAAGCGTAACCCTTGCTTTGGATGTTTAAAAAATCACGACATATCTTATTCGTGAATTCTCCACCAACCAACATAAACCATTCTTTAATTGCGTATTGATGAGCAGACGGATCTTTATGAAGGCAGACTTGGCAAACCCACGTGCGCAAATAACGTATCATCATGCCAGTACTACACTTTGTGCAAAACACGCCCTTTTTCAAACATTCAACGTCCACATTCCACCTTCTACAAATAGGAAAAGGGTTAAATAATTGATGTTCATTGACTAACTTTTCCGCAATGTCTTTTACAAGAATCGCTTCAGTCGTTGATTTATGATTCTTTAATCGTTTGATAAATGAAGGAATTTCACCAGGGAATAAAACGGGATAATTATCAAGATGAACGTTTACTTTTTGAGTGGCATAGGGCAATATTACAGCTCCTAAAATTGGTATTAGAAAACCATTCAAACGAAACCAATCATAGAGTAAATCACTATTTCGATCAATTTGTACCATCGGGCTTTCAAAATGATCAATTTGTCCGTTTTCAAGAACTCTTGATATTTGACCGGTTCCTACCAAAAAAGACATCTCTCCAGCAATATTTTTCACCTCGAGTATTAATGCGAAATGAGGAGAAATAACAAGACAATCAATTTGAGCATTTCCTGTTGAATAAAACGATATATCATGCAAAATGTAGATTTCATCTAAAAACGAATAAATTTCAAACACTGCTTCTAGTTTTGATTCACCACGTATGCCTGCAGTCATCATCGCTATTTTTTTATTAATTGTATCAATCAATGGATGACTATCTGGTAACCGTTTGACAAGTGCTTTCAATCCATCTAAATGAAAGTCTTTTTCTCGTTTCTTTAGAATCATAGTATCACCTCTAATGAATCGTAACACACAAAAAAATGACCTTTTTTAGACGAGTTATATTTTGCCTCTAGTAATGACTTAAAATTAAATTTTGAGTGGTGAAAGAGCCTTAAAATAAAATTTTGGGTGTTTTAACTTTTTATATGAAATGCTGAGAGTGATTATTGATTTGGATACTTTTTCGAATTTGACTATTCATGAAGTTTAACAATTAACACGAGAATACACTTGGTTCATTCTTTTATATTCAGCTGATCAAATCAAATTTATATCATCTCACTAATACTTTTGGACATTATTAATCCAGCTCATACAGAATATGGAGAGCATTTCTAACTCAAAATGAATTAAGGCATCTAACCCTTTTGTGAGATGCCCTATAATCATAATAGTTTTTTCTATTGGCAAAACCTTCATGTTAAATCTCAATTAAATCCAAAGGCGTGACAATGCCAATCAACCCATCTTCATCAGTAATGAGCAATGCTTCTAGTCTTATTCCTTTTAGGATTGAATCTTTAAACAGTTCTTGAGCTTCGAAAATAGACATATCAGGAGAAACGAAAAGATGGTTTTCTTTCTTTTTTTCATGTTGAAGAGTAAATTCAACTGTCATTTCCCAGGAAATCTCGTCTTCTTCTACTCGGTTAGCTAGCCAAAACATGATTCCTACTGCTGTTAATAGTCCCACAAATGTTTTTCCATCATAGACGGGTATTTGCGTAAATTGTTTGTCCCGAACTAATAATAGAGCTGACTTGAGTGTGTCTTTTGCTTGGAGGATAGTAACGTTTCTTCCAAACATTTTTCCTACAGTCTTTGGTTTTGCTAGTGCCTCGTCTATCGTTTCCAGCACTTGTATAACTTCATCATGAGGTTCTGCAATTGCATATTCTGTAGAAGTATTTTGATGTACGATTGCATTTCGGAGGGTTATATATTCTCGTAAATCTCCCTCATATTTTCGAATGATTGCATTCTTTCGTTTTGAAAGATCAACCAGTTTAAAAAATGATAAATGATCAGTCGTGCCAATGATTTCTTTCATCGATTGCTCGATACGGTGAAAGGCCGTCAAGAAGCGATCAGAGTTTCGAATTTCCTGCTCAACCTGTTGTTGTTGCTCCATTTTAGATTCCTCCCTTTTGCAGTACTTCTACATAGTTTGCTTATTTCCCTTAAGTTTTATTACAATTACTTTAGAAGAGGTGAAAAACTTGGAAATAATGATAAATTGTCCTTATTGCGAACCACAAAAAGACCCACAACAACGCATCGTTTTTGAGAATGAATATTGTCGCTATTTACAACACCCGAAGCATCAAACCATTTTGGAAGTAGTGGACTGATCGTTCCGAAGACTCATAGGCAAACGGTTTTTGATTTAACACCTGAAGAATGGAATGCTACTTATGAACTTATGCAGCAAGTGAAAACGTTTGCCGATAAAGAATATGCACCTGCTATACGCTTGGGTGGAATGTAGGTGAAGCCTCAAATCAATCGATTCCGCATGCTCATTTTCATATTTTGCCTCGTTTTGCAGACGAACCTTATGCCGGCAAAGGCATTCGAGCTTGGTTAAAATCTGAGGGAAATCGACGACCAGGGAGATAATTTTTTTACAAATATATGCTATCTCATTTTTATTTACTCAATCACCTAATACATAATTCACCTCGTCATGTGCAACCTAAACTGAACACATTTTAGTTTACTTGGGAGGAAAGACATTTGAGGTCTATATTATTGGTCATCTTATCAATATTGATGCTAGCTGGATGTGGAGGAAATAACCAAGGTGATTCAATTGGAACTATGGAAGAGCCGTCAAGGAATGAAAACAACCAATCAGATGGTCCTAGGGATAATACAACCGATGGAATGGCAGACGATGAGTCCCCTACAAAAAGCAATGATCGTGGCGAAAATCATACTAATGAAGATTAATGATGACTCACGCAAGAATCCCTCTCCAATTATGTTTGGAGAGGGATTTCCTATCTATATTTTTGTTTTCAACGCATTTCATTTTGACATCCATCATCAATTCAAATAACTGCAAATTCATCAATATAATGCTTAGAATACGTTTTAGCATATAGATAGATATTACAATTGATTTTAGAGAGTATGTGAATACTATAGTAGTAGATTTTGAAGTTCTTAAAAATACGTTAAATTAAATATATAATCATTTACTTATATACTTATTTGCTTATTTAGTTATATAATGATGGAATGAGACAAAAATTTCTTGAATATGTATATTGATGACTTTTCTTGGAGAACCGTGTGATTAAAACTGAGACAGAATAGAGTTATAGTATTTCCTTTAATTCATTTATTAACAGTCATTTCTAAGTCTAAAATTTTGAATAGACTCGGTCTAAAAGGAAACTGCAAATAATGGTTTTAATTTCAAATTATATTATATAGGAGGAAAATTTAAGATGAGTAAAGACGCTCCGATAGAAGAAGAAAAAAGAATGGGGTTTTTTGGTAGGTATTTATCTGTTTGGGTTATACTTTGTATTATCATTGGTGTAGCTGTAGGACAATTTATCCCAGCCGTTCCTGAAACCTTAAGCAAATTTGAATATGCTCAAGTATCTATACCAGTTGCGATTCTAATTTGGCTCATGATTTATCCAATGATGGCACAAATTGACTTTTCAAGCATTGCAAACGTAGGTCGTAAACCAAAGGGCTTAGTAGTCACACTAGTTATAAACTGGTTAGTTAAACCTTTTACCATGTTTTTCTTTGCTTGGCTTTTCTTTCGGGTTATTTTTGCACCTTTTATACCAGATGACTTAGCAACAGAATATATTGCAGGAGCCGTACTATTAGGTGCAGCACCATGTACAGCAATGGTTTTTGTGTGGAGTTACTTAACTAAAGGAAATGCTAGCTATACATTAGTTCAAGTTTCCGTTAATAATCTAATTATGATTTTAGCTTATGGACCGATTGTCATGTTGTTACTAAGAATTAATGACATTATTATTCCTTTTGATACTATATTCTTATCCATTCTCTTATTTATTATTATTCCTTTAGCTGCCGGGTATTTATCCCGAGTTATCCTCGTTAAGCGAAAAGGCTTGGACTGGTTTGAAAATGTGTTTTTAAAAACTACTGGGAAGTTTACAATTATAGGGTTATTACTTACATTAATTATCATTTTTTCGTTCCAAGGAGAAGTTATATTAGGTAATCCACTTCATATCGGATTGATCGCTATCCCCTTAATTATTCAAACATTGTTTATCTTCGTCATCGCTTATTTATGGGCGAAAAAATGGCGGATTGAGCATAGCGTTGCAGCACCTGCAGCATTAATTGGAACGAGTAATTTCTTTGAATTATCAGTTGCTGTTGCCATAGCCCTATTTGGTCTGAATTCAGGTGCAACCCTTGTTACAGTGGTCGGTGTTCTTGTAGAAGTTCCATTGATGCTATTTTTAGTCCGAATAGCCAATAACACAAGTCACTGGTTTCCAAAGTAGAATCTCGTAAACAACCGCTTCAAATCAATAATTATCGTATAGGACGAAAATAAGGTATCCTTCCCTCATATAATTTGAGGAAAGGATACCTTTTTACTATCGGGAGTCTAAATGCTAACATTCGTCACCGATTACAGTAATTTTTGTTGACATTCTCTTTTTTTTTTTTAAAAAAAAAGAATATAACACCTTAAATAAATTAATATTATCACCTTTTTTAAATGTAAAAGTATCTGTTTAGAAATATTTGATTTTAATTATATAACAGTATTGTTTTTATTAATCTGTTATAGTACAATGAATTTAATAAAAAATTAATGGAGGTAATAAAAATGAAAACTTTAGAATTTTACCGGAACTTACCGGAAAAAGAGTGTCGAGAATGTGGAAGTAAAATTAAAGAGCAACATGAATCATATTTATACGAATGTGAGCATTGTATGGGGAAACATGAAGAGTAAATAATATGGTTTTGGGCAAAAGGAAGTTAAAAATGACTATAAAACTAAAAAACACATAAAACAAACTC
>NZ_ALJG01000236.1 GCF_000286315.1 Paenisporosarcina sp. TG20
AGACTCACGGACCGCCCGTGGAAAGCGTCCGCCTGTAACGGAAATCGACAGCGTCATATTTATATGAAATTAGTTAAAATAGTATTTAAACCTTTTTAACAAACTCTGATTTTAATTTCATTTCTCCAAAGCCATCAATTTTACAATCAATATCATGATCACCATCAACCAAACGTATATTCTTTGCTTTTGTACCTATTTTTAAAACTGATGAAGTTCCTTTTACTTTAAGGTCCTTGATGACAGTCACTGAATCACCATCGGTTAAAACATTTCCATTAGCATCTCTAATAATTTTAATATCTTCCCTCTTATCGGTTTCTATTTCTAAAGTCCATTCGTGAGCACATTCTGGACAAACAAAAAGACTACCATCTTCGTACGTATATTCAGAATGACATTTTGGGCAATTTGGCAAATCAATCATCTACTTATTTCCTCCTCATTTCTACACAGGAATCCATACTAAATCCCCAAACTCATCTTACCTTATACAGTATAGTAAATCATCAAACATTTTCAGCTCAATAACACTCTCGGGAATGATGAAAGAACGCTTAAATAAGCGTTCAAACTGGCAAAGAAGATCTTCTCTACCATAATAATACTATTCTAATTCCTTGTTTTCTCATAGTAAGACAACATGTCTAAACATTACTATAAAGTGATCACACTTTGTCTAATAAAACTAAAGCGTTTTCAAAGTACAATTATTATAGATTATTCAAAAGATTCATTTAAATAAACTAATTCAGATTGTTTTTGGTATAGTTTTATAATCAAGTGTTTTTATTTGAATGGCAAATAGATTGTTATTAATAGATAGAAAGGAAGATTATATGAATATGAAAGTAGAAAATGAGACCTATTTACGTGACCGGGAAGCTGTAATTAATTTAACACGAGAGCTTGTACAGATACCTAGTGTTTATAGAGAAGATGATGCAAATGGAAATGAAACTAAAGTAGCTCTTTTCGTTGCACAATATTTAAGAGATATCGGAATTGACACATATGTTGAGGAAGTAGTACCTGGAAGACCAAACGTCATTGGTGTGATAGATTCGAAAAAACCAGGAAAAACACTTTTGTTTGAAGGGCATACAGATGTAGTAACTGAAGGCGACAGGGATGCTTGGACATTCGATCCTTTCAGTGCTCATATTGAAGGTGGACGAATGTATGGTAGAGGTACAAATGACACAAAGGGCAATTTGGCTTGCATGATTACAGCAGTTCATTCGCTTCTTCAAGACAAAGAAGAGTTTACAGGGAAAATTATACTTTGCATTCCTGTTGATGAAGAGGGTTTGATGCTTGGGATCAAACATTTCATTAAACAAGGTTGGGCCGATGGAGTTGATGGGGCAATTATTTGTGAACCTGAGGAGAATAATGTCTGTATTGCACAACGAGGAGCTATGCGTATAAAAGTTGATGTTTATGGAAAGATGGCACATGGTGCAATTTCTTGGAGTGGCATCAATCCAAACTATCAAATAGCTAGACTAATAGTAGAGCTTGAAAAACTTGAGAAGGAAGAGCAAGAACGATTGGGTGAAGATCCTTTCTTAAAGTGGCCTTCTATTTCACCAACCATTTTAAAATCACCCGTTAAGGGAGATGCACAAATAAATGTCATCCCAGATCATTGCATGATGACTCTAGATGTTAGGACTGTTCCTAATCAAGATCATGATGAACTATTAGGAAAGATATACGCAATTATCGAGCGTTTAAAGGAACAAGATCCAAACTATAAAGCTGTGTTAACAGTAATAGAAAACAGACCTTCAACATTTACTCCAAAGGAAGATCCAGTTGTACAAGCAATAT
The DNA here is from genome assembly GCF_000286315.1 of Paenisporosarcina sp. TG20. Classification (GTDB taxonomy): domain Bacteria; phylum Bacillota; class Bacilli; order Bacillales_A; family Planococcaceae; genus Paenisporosarcina. The sequence continues at coordinate 1,837 of NZ_ALJG01000236.1, forward strand.
ACGAATCAGTTGAATTTGTTACTGGAAAGCCTGCTATTTATAACGGTGTGCCAGGTGCGACTGATGGTACCTATCTTCACATGCATGGTATACCGATAGTCACTGTTGGAGCAGGTGATCGGGACATACCTCACCAAATTAATGAGTATGTTGACATAGAAGAATTAGCGGTAACAACAGCAATATTTAGAGATGCCGCTTTACGATTTTTAAATGATAAGGGGGGGAAGTAGATGACAGAGTATAACATTGCAGTTATTCCAGGAGATGGAATCGGTATTGAAGTAATGAAAGAAGCTTTGAAGGTGTTGTCTGTTCTTGAAGCAAAAGAACCAGATTTTGATCTTCGAGTAGAAAACTTTCCATGGAGTTCAGATTATTATTTAGAACACGGTAGAATGATGCCTGAGGATGGACTGGAAGTTTTACAAAAATTCCAGGCAATTTTATTCGGAGCTATTGGAGATGCACGGGTACCAGATGATGTAACGGTTTGGGAATTAATTATGCCCATTCGAAAACAATTTCAACAATATGTTAATTTCCGTCCAGTAAAATCTTTGCCAGGTATTGAATCTCCTTTGAGCAAAGGTGAAGATATCGACTTTGTAATATTCCGTGAAAACTCAGAAGGTGAATATTCCAATAGTGGGGGGAGAATGTTTGACTCTCAACTAACAGAACTATCACTCCAAAACACGATTATGACCCGTGCTGGAATTGAAAGAATTACAAAAGCTGCATGTGAATATGCAGTGAAAAATGACAGAAAGAAAATAACAAGTGCAACGAAATCAAACGCCATTATCTTTTCTATGAAGCTATGGGATGAGCATGTAAAGCGGACTCTATTAGAGTATCCTGACCTACAGCTCGAATCTTATTATATAGATGCTCTTGTCGCTTATTTCGTTCAAAGACCTCAGACATTCGAAGTTGTTGTTGCGTCCAACTTGTTCGGAGATATCTTATCTGATCTTGGCTCTGGAATAGTTGGGGGACTTGGACTCTCTCCTTCGGCCAACATTAACCCTGAAAAGGACTTTCCTTCCATGTTTGAACCAGTACACGGGTCAGCCCCAGATATTGCCGGGAAAAGTATAGCTAATCCCATTGCTCAAATTTGGTCAGCTGCTTTAATGTTGGACCACTTAGGAAGAGAAGACCTTTCAAAGAAAATAGTAAAAGCTATTGAGGAAGTACTTTTGGAAGGGAAAGTAAGAACAGCCGATATTGGAGGAAGTGCAACGACCGAACTAATGGGATTGGCAATTGTAGAGAAATTAAAAGAACAATATGTGACTAAGAAAGTGGGGACTGAGATTCATGGAGTTAAATAATAAAGTAATTATTGTAACAGGTGCTGGTGGTGGAATGGGCAAAGTAATTGTTTCTCAACTGTTAGAAGAAGGTGCTTTTGTTGTTGGAATCGATCTATCTGTGAGTTCATTAGAAACCATTAATCATGAAAGATTTGTTGCAAAGAAAGCGAATATCTTAGACGAACAGGAAATTGCTAAAATTTTCTTGGATACGAATAATAAGCAAGGAAAAATAGACGGTTTAGTAAATGCAGTCGGTATTGCACAACAGCAATCTCCAATTGAAGATGTGTCATTGGAACAGTGGACAAGACTTATGAATATCAATGCCACTAGTTTATTTATAACTGTTAAAGAAGCAGTAAAGTATATGAAACCAAACCGCCAAGGATCCATTGTCACCATTGCATCAATCTCAGTTGTCAGACCGAGACCTGGTCTGCAATCTTACATCGCTTCAAAAGGTGCAGCAGAAAGCTTTTCAAGAGCTATGGCTATTGAATTAGCACCCCATTTGATAAGAGTAAATACGATTCATCCAGGTCCAGCTGATACGCAAATGCTTGGTCAGTTTGTTGGAGGCGATACAGATTTCACAACAATGAAAGACGAGGTATTCAAAAAAAGTGTCCCTCTAGGTGAGTTAATTAAACCTGAAGATGTTTCAAATGCTGTTGTTTACTTAGTTTCAGACCGTGCAAAAGTAGTCACTGGTGCAACGTTACATGTTGATGGTGGAAGAGGTTTGTAGGATGAAAGGGATGATTATATGATACGAATACCGATGCTAATAAATGGGGAATGGGTTGGCGACGATAATCATGAATGGTTGCCTGTTTTCAATCCATCAAACGGCGAGCAACTCGCAGAAATTGTAAAAGGAACTAAAGATCATGTAGATGAAGCTGTAACTGCTGCAAATATCGCCTTCGAAAGTGATGAATGGAAAAAAGTAAAGCCATTTGAACGCGGTCAACTACTTATCAGTTTTGCTCATTTTATTCGGGAAAACGCAGAAGAGTGGAGTAAGTGGGAATGTGAAGATGTCGGGAAACCAATTTCACAAGCTCGTGCAGATGTGGAAGCCGCAGCAAGATATTTCGAATTTTATGGTGGAGCAGCAGATAAGGTCATGGGGAACACTATCCCTATTGAAGAAGGGATATTAAATGTAACAGTCCTCGAACCACTTGGAGTGACAGCTCATATTGTTCCATGGAATTATCCAATCCAAATCATTTCACGAAGTGTTGCTGCCGCCATTGCTACCGGTAATTCAGTTATTGTAAAAAGTGCAGAAGATACACCAATGACCGCACATGCAATTGCGAAATGGTTTGCTACAAGTGGTTTCCCTAAAGGTATATTCCAGCACATTACAGGTTTAGGTCCAGATGTAGGAGCTCCTTTAGCAGGACATCCTGACATTGAACACGTAACCTTTACTGGTTCTGTTCCTACAGGAATTGCTGTTATGAAAGCAGCAGCGGCTAACGTTGTACCTGTAACCTTAGAACTTGGTGGAAAATCTCCAAATATAGTATTTGCTGATGCATCAGTAGAGAAATCAACAGAAGCAGTAGTTAGAGCCATTATTCAAAATGCAGGGCAAACTTGTTCAGCTGGTTCAAGGTTACTAATAGAAGCAAAATATAAAGATGAGTTCTTAAGTAAGCTAACTGCTAAATTTAATAACTTAACAATCGGGCCGGGTTCAAGTGACCCAGATATCGGTCCAATATTAAATGAGAAACAGTTCAATCAAATTATGAATAAAATTGAAGAAGCAAAATCAGTAGGAAAAATTATAAGCGGGGGAGAAGCAGTTACTATCGAAGGTTCTGAAGGTGGGTACTATATTAAACCTACTATAATAGATGGGTTAGATCATAGTCATTCATTAGCACAAGAAGAAATCTTTGGTCCAGTATTAACTGTTTTTACTTTTGAAGACGTTGAAGAAGCAATCCAACTAGCAAATGGTACGGATTATGGACTTGTTACAGGTATTTGGACTGAAAATATTAATGTTGCACATTATGTTGCATCTAAAGTGAAATCGGGACAAGTATTTATTAATAATTATGGTGCGGCAGGCGGAATTCAAATGCCATTTGGCGGTTATAAAAAAAGTGGTATTGGAAGAGAAAAAGGCTTTGTTGCATTAAATAACTATACTCAAATTAAGAATATTGCAGTTAAATTTAGTATTTAAAGTAAAAGAGGTGAACTTATGCAAAGTCCACAAGTAAATAAAGAACCTTCTACCAAAGCTCTTGAAGACCAATTACTAGAGGTTAATGGTTTAAAAACAAATTTTTATATAGGAAAAGGAAAAGTTGTCCAAGCAGTTGATGATGTAAGTTTTTCTATTCGAAAAGGAGAAACTGTTGCTTTAGTTGGAGAATCTGGGAGTGGAAAGAGCATAACTTCGTTATCAATTATCAGGCTAATCCCAAGTCCTCCAGGGAAAATTGTAGAGGGTTCCATTCGCCTTGAAGGAAAAGAATTACTAACTCTCTCAGAGGACGAGATGTGCAAAGTTCGCGGAAATGATATTGGAATGATTTTTCAAGAACCGATGACTTCTTTGGATCCAGTATTTACTATAGGAAATCAAATAGCTGAATCATTGATGAAACATAAAAAATTGAAAAAAAGCGCAGCTTATAAAGAAGCCATTGAGTTATTAAAAATTGTAGGTTTTGCTAGAGCTGAGGAAGTAATAAAAGAATACCCTCATCAATTGTCCGGGGGGATGAGACAAAGAGTAATGATTGCTATTGCGATGTCTTGTAATCCTAAACTTCTTATTGCAGACGAGCCAACTACAGCACTTGATGTAACAGTTCAAGCTCAAATACTTAATTTGATGGTTGAAATGAAAGATAAGTTCCAGTCTTCAATTTTACTCATCACACATGATATGGGTGTTGTAGCTGAAGTAGCCGATCGTGTTCTAGTTATGTATGGAGGACAAATTGTTGAAGAAGCACCTGTTAGAGATTTATTCATTGACACAATGCATCCATACACTACTGCCTTATTAAAATCTATCCCAAATATTGATGTTGATTTAAAAAGACTAGATTCTATTCTCGGTACAGCTCCACCTGCTCATGATTTTCCAAGAGGCTGTAGATTTGCTGCAAGATGTAAACATGTAATGGAAAAGTGTCTTGAAGAAAATCCTACTCTCGTAGAGATCAAACCAAATCATAAAGTTAGGTGTCATCTTTATGAGCACCAAGGAGGTCTTTATAGTGAATGAACGGGATAAACTTCTAGAAATTAAGAATCTGAAGAAATACTTTCCAAATAAAGCTGTTCCATTTAAAAGTAAAGCAAGTCAGGTTAAAGCAGTTGATGGCGTTAGTTTTGATGTTTTCAAAGGTGAAACATTAGGAATTGTAGGCGAATCTGGTTCTGGGAAATCTACCTTGGGGCGAACAATTCTTCGCTTATTAGATCCTACAGATGGAGAAATTATTTTTGAAGGAAATAACCTTGAAAAGTTAAGTAATCGTCAATTGCATAGGTATCGCAAACATATGCAAATGGTTTTCCAAGACCCTTTCGCTTCATTAAATCCAAGGATGCGTGTAAAGGATCTTGTAGGTGAACCTTTAGCTTTACAAAAGACTTTGTCTAAAGCAGAACAAGCTAAACAAGTTTTAGACATTGTTGAGAAAGTGGGGTTAACTAAGGGTTCTTTAAGTAAATTTCCACACGAATTTTCAGGAGGTCAAAGACAACGAATAGGAATAGCAAGAGTCTTATCGATGAATCCCAAACTTATCATTGCTGACGAACCAGTATCAGCACTGGATGTTTCTGTTCAATCACAGGTGTTGAACCTAATGATGGATCTCCAGGATGAGTTTAAACTAACGTATTTATTTATATCTCATGATTTGAGTGTCGTAAAACACATTAGTGATCGTGTAGGCGTTATGTATTTAGGCAGAATTGTAGAGATTGGCCCTAAAAGTAATATTTATGTCAATCCTCTGCATCCATATACACAAGCACTTTTATCATCAATTCCTGTAGCTAATTTCGACGTCAAAAAAGAGAAAATTCAATTAGAAGGTGAACCACCTAGCACTTCAAATCCACCACCTGGTTGTACTTTCCATACACGATGTCCACATGCTTTTGACCGTTGTAAAATCGAACGTCCAGAACTTGTGGAACAATCAACTGGGCAGTATGTTGCTTGTCATCTATATAATGCCGAGACAACAAACGATGAGTCTTCAAAAAATGATAAGAATAGTATTCTTGTAGTGTAACCATGAAAAAGGAGAATTATTTATGAATTATGGCAATATTACAGACGTCCCTGGTATAAAGGTTGGCAATATTGAAAACCTTGAGGCGTTAACAGGTTGCACGATTATTCTCACTGAAGATGGCGCAACATGCGGTGTTGATGTTCGTGGGTCAGCTCCAGGTACTCGTGAAACTGAATTACTAGATCCTATTAATTTGATTGATCAAGTACATGCAATTTGCTTGTCGGGAGGGAGTGCATATGGTTTAGATTCTGCTTCTGGCGTTATGCAATATCTTGAGGAACAAGGAAAAGGGTATGACGTAGGTGTAGCAAAAGTTCCAATTGTTCCTGCTGCAGTACTATTTGATCTAGCTATTGGAAGTCCATTAATTCGACCCGATAAAAAGATGGGCTATCAAGCTGCTAATCAAGCCAAAAAGGGTCCTTTCTCTTTCGGAAATGTAGGTGCTGGTTGTGGCGCAACGGTCGGTAAAATAACTGGTCCTGAAAATTGTATGAAAGGTGGTTTAGGCAGCGTATCAATTGAATTTGATAATGGTCTAGTTATTGGAGCATTAGTTGCTGTAAATGCTGTAGGTGACGTAAGAGATCCATTAACGCGAGAAATATTAGCCGGACCAATTGATCCTGAAACAGGAAAACTAGTAGATAGTCTTGTATTTTTACAGGAAAGTGTTACAAGTAATGTTTTACCTTGTACAAATACTACAATCGGTATTGTTGCAGTCAACGCCAAAATGACGAAAGCACAATTAAAAAAAGTTGCACAAATCACTCAGAATGCTTTAGCCAGAACCATTTTCCCAGTCCATACCATGAATGATGGTGACACAATTTTTGCTGTTGCTACTGGAGGAGATGAATTTCCAGTTGATTTCATTGGTAATATGGCCGCTAAAGCTATGGAAGAAGCCATAATTGTTGCTATCAAAGCAGCAGATGAAGTGGCTGGTGCGCCAAGTTATAAAAGCAGGAATTAAAGATAACAGATGAGCCGACGACATGTATTAAAATAGTGTAAATAATGAATTGGGGGCAATTATATGAAGAAAAACAAAAGATGGTTTATGTTTATTTCACTGATGCTTGTTTGTGTTCTACTAATCAGTGCATGTTCTGGTGAAGATGGAGCTACTCCTTCTACTGACGCACCTGGAGAAGATGTGAAAGAAGTAAGAGATGAAATAAAAGTAAGAATTAATAGTGATCCTGATTTTCTTGATCCACATTTAGCCACTGCATCTATTTCTTTCCAAATGATATTAAACATGTTTGAGGGGTTATTATCTCCTAACACAGACGGTTCACTCAAACCTGCAATAGCTGAGAGTTTTGAACTATCCGATGATGGTCTAACATATACGTTTAACATTCGAGACAATGTTACGTTTCATAATGGAGAGCCAGTCACAGTTGAAGACATTCAGTATACATTTGAGCGGTTAATGGGAACTAACTCTGGTGAGCCTCTCTCATCAAATTTTGATAAAGTTGCATCCATGGAAGCACCAGATGCAGATACCTTTGTGATTACTCTTACAGAGCCTAATACAAACTTTTTATATTCTTTAACAGCCTTAGAAGCTGCAATTGTACCAGCGAGTAATGATGATCAACATAATGATAATCCAATTGGAACTGGACCATTTAAGTTTGTTAGTTATAGTCCAGGAGTTGATCTTGTCTTAGAGAAAAATGAAGACTATTGGAATGCAGAACTACCTCATTTAAATAAGGTTACTTTCGCATTTCAATCTGATGATCAATCAGCATTAATGGCCTTGCAGGCTGGTGAGTATGACTTAACGAGTGTTCCAGCTCATCGAATTCCAGAAGTTGAAAATGATTTTAAATTAGAGTATCAACAGAACAACTCTTCCTTAATAATTACCTTTAATGAAGAAAATAAACCTTTTGATGATGTGAAAGTACGACAAGCGGTAAATTTTGCTCTTAGTAAGAGTGATATTATTGATTCTGTTTACTCAGGTTATGCTACAGAGTTAGGTTCGAATATGAGCCCTGCAATGGGTAAATTTTATCTTGAAGGCTTACAGGATACCTATGTAAACGACATAGAAAAAGCAAAAGAATTGCTAGCTGAAGCAGGTTATCCTGATGGCTTTAAAACTAAATTAACAGTCTCTTCACATAATGTTATGTACACGAACGTTGCACAAGTTGCAGCAGAAAACTTGAAACAAATTGGCATTGACGTTGAAATTGATGTTGTCGAATGGGGCATTTGGTTGGACCGTGTATACAGAGGTAGAGACTATGAGATGACTGCAATCGATTTAACGGGAAGACCATCAGCATATGATATCCTAAACGATTATATCTCAACGAATGATGCTGAAAACTTCTTTAGATTTAATAATGCAGAATTTGATCAAGTTATGGCAGATGTATTATTAGAGCCAGATGTAGAAAAACAAGTTGCACTGTATCAACGTGCTCAAGAAATTTTAGCTGAAGAGGCAGCAGCAGTTTATATTGCAGATTATCAAGTGGTATGGGCAATGGATTCTGCGTTAGAAGGCTTTAATATGTATCCGTTCTTCTTCCTAGACATGTCCGAATTGAGATTTACTGAATAGAAAGGAATGAGAGGTATGGCCTATATTATTCGCAGAATCATTTTATTAATTGTAACTATGGCGTTAGTATCTCTTATAACTTTTGCTGTCTTTCAAGTAATGCCAGGCGATCCTATCCGTATCATGTTAGGTCCAGATGCTGATGAAGTACAAATTGAGACATTAACCAAGAAACTTGGTCTTGACCAACCTCTCCATATTCAATACTTTGATTGGGTAGGGGGATTATTAACTGGTGATTTAGGGCAATCCATTCGATTTTCAAAACCAGTGTCCGAACTGGTTATAGATCGATTGCCAGTTACTATTTCCTTAACTATAATGACTCTTACTTTAGTAGTTTTAGTGGCTATTCCACTTGGGATTTTTGTAGCTAAAAGAAAAAACAAATTAAGTGATGTTGTTTTTTCTTCCGTTACCCAACTAGGGATGGCCATCCCATCCTTTTGGTTAGGTATGTTATTAATCTTATATCTTGGCATGAATTTCAGTTTCTTCTCTGTTAGCGGCTATGTACCATGGTCAACAAGTATAGTAGGCGCGTTAGGTGCATTATTACTACCAGCAATGACGATAGCAATACCTCAAATAGCTGTTAAATTTCGTTATGTAAGGAACGCTATTTTGGAGCAGCTACAATTAGACTATGTTAGAACTGTTCGTAGTAAGGGAATCACAGAAAAGTTTGTTATGTATAAACATGTATTAAGGAATTCAATGATTCCCATATTAACGATTTTTGGTTTGATAACTGCTGAAGTTGTGGCAGGAACCATTATTGTTGAACAAGTATTTGCTTTACCAGGAATCGGTCAGCTGCTAATCACATCGATTAGTTATCGCGATTTCCCCTTAGTACAAGGTATCGTCATTTACATTACTTTCGTGGTAGTTTTTATAAACTTCTTGGTAGATATTTTATATTCTATCCTCGATCCACGAATACGATTGTCATAAGGAGGTCCAAATGAAAACACTAATGAATTATGGAAAAAATATAAACTTAGTTGGTGGCCTCCTAATTTTATCGTCTTTCTTACTATTAATGGTTATCAGTTTTTTCTATACGCCACATGATGTTAACACGATGAATATATCTAATAAATTGCAAAGTCCGAATGCGGTAAACTGGTTTGGAACAGATGAATTTGGAAGAGATATCTTTAGCAGAATCATGGAAGGTACACAAACAGCTTTTTTTGTTGGAACTTTAACTGTACTAATTGGAGTAACTTTTGGAACTTTAATTGGTGGGGTAGCCGGGTATGTTGGTGGATGGGTTGATGAGGTGTTCATGAGAATAATGGACGCACTAATGGCTTTTCCGGGTATTATATTAGCTTTAATGTTAGTTGCTGTATTTGGCCCAGGAATGCTTAACACGTCAATAGCTCTTGGAATAATAGCGATACCAAGCATATCTAGGATTGCGCGAAGTGGTTTTATTCAACAAAGGGAATTTGAATACGTACTTTCAGCCAGGTTAATTGGAGTCAAACCATTTATGATTATGTTTAAGCATATACTCCCTAATGTTTCGTCACCTCTAATTGTTGCTGGATCAATCAGTTTTGCGATTGCCATGTTGGCTGAGGCAGCACTTAGTTATTTAGGATTAGGTGTGCAACCACCAAGTCCTAGTTGGGGGCGTATGTTAAAAGATTCTCAATCTTATCTAACAAGCTCACCCTGGTATACATATGCACCAGGGATCGCTATAACATTTATGGTTTTAGGATTTTATATGTTAAGCAATGCAATAAGGGATATCATGGATCCTCGTTCATAGGTTTAATCTAAAATGGGGCTGTCCCAAAAGTCATAAAAAATGACTTTTGAGGGCAGCCCTATTTTCATATAAAAATGAATCTGTCAATTTCCGTCTGAAAAAGTCTACCAGTATAGACAGGATTAAGTTTCCCCTATAATACTCGCTTCAGCGCTTTGTGGATTCCTCACGCGAGAAGCCAGGCAGAAGATCACTGCCAGAGTCTTCCCGCTTCGGCTACCACTTAAATGCGTCTACGCTGGTTCTGCCTAACCATTTGGATGCATCTAATACAGTACAGTATATTCAAAAACTAGCGATCTTTTCCTCGAATTATTGAGGATAGGACCGCTAATTTTTATAATTCATACTATATCGCCTCGGACTTCTAGGTCGTTTGTAAATTATAAAGACAACTATAGGTGTCTTTTATAATATTTTTAAGAAATTTCAACAATAAATAAAGAAAATGCATTATCTTGCCAGTAAATTGATAATGTTTGGTGCTTTTATACTGGAAACTTTATTGAGCATGTGCTCAGTTGGAAAATTTGGCAGCCAAGTTGGAAAAATGGACAGCCAAGTTGGAATTTTGGGACTCCAAGTTGGAAAAATCACGTTCCAAGTTGGAATAGAGAAAATATGGAAACTAAATCGGAGAATCTATACAAATAAAGAGAAGCCTATCCTC
>NZ_ALJG01000237.1 GCF_000286315.1 Paenisporosarcina sp. TG20
GCTGAAGGCCCCGCAGGAACGCAATGGAACAAAGGCTAAGAACTCCACTACGCGAGTCAACTTCTTCGTGACCAACATCCTGTTGGCCCGAGGAGACTGAAAGCCATGCCCGCGTTAAGCGTTCACTGTAGCGGAATTAAACGGGTTTCTATGGTGACCCTTCTTAGAAAGACCGGGCTCACTTTGCCCGGTCTTTCTTATTACATATGAAATGCTTAGTAATATTAATCTTTTATTCAAAATGAGTTCTTTCTAGTTTAGAAACCTTGCTCATCATCTCAGAAATTCAATTGAAATCAGACTGTCAAATTTGATGCTCCAGTTCGGTTTCTTTTGGAAGGTATAAAGCCTTTTCGGACTTTCAACTAAAACTCATCTGACTATCTTGTCCTTGAACGCTTTTAGGTCTTTAGTTTAGTAGGTTGAGTACTTGTTGTATTTTTAGGCGTTTTTGAAATCGGCAAGCCTTTCATCCTTTCAGCTCCGACGTCAGGATTCTTGGCCTTCTACTCTTTTCGGTGTACTTATAGACCTATCGGAAGTAAAATAGTTAGGACATACATTTGGGAATGAGGCTTTTATCGTGTTTATTGAAGAGGTAATTGTGGTGGAAGGAAAAGATGATACGACAGCTATAAAAAGAGCTGTTCGGGCAGATACTATTGAAACGAACGGGTCTGCTATTTCGCCAGAGACTATTCTTCGAATACAGCATGCACAGACTAAAAGAGGTGTTATCGTTTTTACGGATCCTGACTATCCAGGACGAAGAATACGTGCCATTATTGAAGAACATGTACAGGGTGTAAAGCATGCATTCCTATCAAAAGAAAAAACGATTGCCAAAAATGGTAAGGGATTAGGTATCGAGCATGCTGCAGACGAAGATATTCGTTTAGCACTTCAAAACGTGTATACTCCTAGAGATCCATTAAATCAAACTGAGGAAATTCCACTTCATATATTAATGAAAGAAAGATTGATCGGCCATCCTGATGCTAGAATGCGTCGTAATTTACTTGGTGAAAAACTTCAAATTGGTTATACCAACGGAAAACAACTTCAAAAAAGGTTATCAATGTTCCAAATTGACATCGTTCAATTTGAAAAAGCCTTAGCACAATTAAATCAGGAGGGCTTACATGAATAAAGATATTGCGACCCCTAAACGCACACAGGAAATATTGAAAAAGTACGGATTTTCATTAAAAAAGAGCCTAGGGCAAAACTTTTTAATTGACCCAAATATCCTACATAACATCGTGAGCCATGCAGACTTAACAAAAGAATCTGCGGTTATTGAAATTGGTCCTGGCATTGGTGCATTAACAGAGCATTTATCGCGACAGGCAGGTCAAGTAGTCGCTTTTGAGATCGACCATAGACTTTTAGAAGTTCTAGAAGATACACTTTCTCCATACGATAACATAGAAATTATACTTTCAGACATTTTAAAAGTAAACGTAGCAGATATAATGAAGGAAAAATTAGCAGAATTTAAGGATGTTATGGTGGTTGCAAACCTACCTTATTATGTAACAACGCCTATTCTAATAAAATTAATAATGGAAAAACTTCCGATTCGTGGAATGGTTGTCATGATGCAGAAAGAGGTGGCAAATCGGATTACAGCAAAACCCGGTACGAAAGAATATGGATCATTATCAATAGCGATTCAATATTATATGAAGGCGGAAATTGCTATGACAGTTCCAAGAACGGTATTTATTCCACCACCTAATGTTGATTCTGCGGTGCTTAAGCTGACGCTTCTTGAGTCGCCCCCAGTGGCTGTTTTAGATGAGGATTTTTTATTCACGGTTTCACGTTCTTCTTTTGCACAAAGAAGAAAAACCATTATAAACAATTTACAATCACAACTTCCACAAGGGAAAGAAAAGAAAGAATTAATATTAACTGCACTTAATGAAGCAAACATAGATCCAACTCGCCGAGGAGAAACATTGTCGATACATGAGTTTGGAAAGTTAGCTAATCTACTACTTCCTAATTTTAAATGATGGTTATTCAGCACAAAATAGACATCTATTTGAAAAATAAAAAGAATGATTAAAAAAAGTTATTGACAAAAGTATTTACTCATTGTTAAAATGATTAATTTAGTTGACAAATATATTTCTCCGTGGTATACTTACCTTCAAGTGAGGTGTATGCGAAATGCCAAAAACTTTAGCCGATATTAAAAAGTCATTAGATTGTCATTTAGGTAAACGATTGCATTTAAAAGCAAACGGTGGTCGCAAGAAAACTATAGAACGAGCAGGCGTCTTACGTGAAACGTATCATGCGGTGTTCGTGGTCGATCTTGATCAGGACGAGAACGCTTTTGAGCGTGTGTCTTACAGCTATACCGATATCTTAACTGAAGCAGTAGAAATTACAATTGTTGATGGAATGCAAGAACTTGTAGTTGTTAAATAATAATCTTTGCAATTATGTACTTATTTTATTAAAAACACTTAAGGATATTACATATTCTTGAGTGTTTTTTTGTATTTAGTACATACTATTTGTGTCAGTCCTTAAAAGGAGGAAAAAACATGCCACGTGAACGTGTTATGTCACACCGTCTAAAAGAGGAAATTGCGAAAGAACTTGGATTTTACGATGTCGTTGAGCGTGACGGTTGGGGAGGCATTACATCTCGGGATGCCGGTAATATGGTTAAGCGAGCTGTTGAAATTGCACAAGCCGGATTAATGAACGGGCAAAATCACTACAAGAAGTAGCGAAATCCATATAGGACTGACAAGGCGGAGAAATCCGCCTTTTTTTGTGCGCCGGGAGTTAGTTAAAAGTGGACAAGATTCCCTTGACGTCGTCACTTTGATAAGATGATTAACATAGAAAGACTCACGGTGGGTGGGTAATAGAAAGTATCTTAGTAGCTACTCCAATGTCTTGTTATAATATGTATTCCCTTTGGGTTATGAAGCTACCATTGCCCCCAAACCAATTAACCTTCACAGTCAGAAGTTTCCTTCCACTAAATAATTGTTATTTTCTTCATCAAAAGCTGTGGTAAAATAGGGTACCACTAAATGATAGGACAAAGGAGGTATATCTAATGCTGTATGTAAAAGCGCCTGCCAAAATTAACTTGATACTGGATGTATTACAAAAACGACCAGATGGATACCATGAAGTTGAAATGATTATGACCACAGTGGATCTAGCAGATCGCATTGGATTGGAAACACGCAAAGATGGTCAAATTCAGATCATATCAACGGATCGCTATGTACCAGGTGACTATAGAAACCTAGCCTATCAAGCCGCGAAGTTATTAAAAGATACATATGGGATTAGAGAAGGCGTGTCCATTACATTGGAGAAAAAAATACCCGTTTCTGCCGGACTTGCTGGTGGAAGTAGTGATGCAGCCGCAACCTTAAGAGGCTTAAATGACTTGTGGAATTTAAACCTAACTCTGGATCAATTAGCTGAACATGGAGCAAAGATAGGTTCCGATGTTTCATTTTGTGTTTATGGAGGAACAGCTTTTGCAACGGGTAGAGGAGAACTTATTCAAGAATTACCCTCTCCACCAAACTGTTGGATAGTATTAGCGAAGCCTGCGATTGGTGTTTCCACAGCTGATGTTTATGGGGGCTTAAAAGTAAATGAAGTTATACATCCAAAGACCCAAGATATGATTCATGCTATTTACGAAAAGGATTATGAATTAATGTGTAGGTCTATGGGAAATGCTTTAGAAGCTGTAACTTTAAAGCTACATCCAGAAGTTATGATGATTAAAGAGCAAATGATGAAATTTGGAGCAGATGCAGTTTTAATGAGTGGCAGTGGACCAACGGTGTTTGGGGTAGTACAACACAAGTCCAGAGTGAATCGAATCTATAATGGGTTACGAGGATTTTGTGACGAAGTTTACGTTGTAAGATTGTTAGGAGATCGAGATTTACTTGCCTAAAACCGTATATTTGTTTAAACTTACGAGTAAATCATTCGTGTTTAGGAGTGTGACCAATGAAATGGAAACGTAGTGAGCGACTCGTTGATATGACTCATTATTTGTTGGAACATCCACAACAGCTAATTCCATTAACGTTGTTTGCGGATATGTACCAATCGGCTAAATCCTCGATAAGTGAAGATTTGACCATTGTAAAAGAAACGTTTGAAGAAAAAGGCATTGGTTTATTAATGACCGTTCCAGGGGCATCTGGAGGGGTTAAGTATATGCCAAGAATGCGGGATGAAGCTGTTCGTGAAGTGATTCAAGATTTTATGGAAGAGCTCAGCCACTCAGACCGATTGTTACCTGGTGGTTATTTATATATGACCGATTTACTAGGAAATCCCGAATTGATGAACCGTGTTGGGAAAGTATTTGCATCAGCTTTTGCCAAGCAACCAATTGATGTAATAATGACGGTGGCTACAAAAGGGATCCCAATTGCACATGCAATTGCACGCCACTTAAATGTGCCTGTTGTAATCGTTCGACGTGATAGCAAAGTTACAGAAGGATCTACTGTAAGTATTAACTATGTTTCTGGATCATCACGACGCATCCAGACGATGGTACTGTCAAAACGCAGTATGAAGAGTGGCCAACGCGTACTAATTACAGATGACTTTATGAAAGTCGGCGGTACGATGAATGGAATGAAAAACTTGTTGAAAGAATTTGATTGTCAATTAGCAGGCGTTGCTGTTCTAGTTGAAGCAGAACATGCCTATGAACAATTAATTGACGATTATTTTTCGCTTGTTAAATTAGATGAGGTAAATGAAAAAAATGGTACAATTACCTTAACAGAAGGAAATTACTTTTTGAAAGGTGGAAAAGAATAATGAAAGCAGTTTCTACGTCTAATGCTCCAGCAGCAATTGGTCCATATGTTCAGGGAATGATTGTTAACGGTATGTTCTATAGTTCAGGTCAAATTCCATTAACAACTGAAGGAACTATGGTAGAAGGTTCTATTAAAGAACAAACACACCAAGTATTCAAGAATTTAAAAGCTGTATTAGAAGAAGCGGGATCTTCTTTACAGTCAGTTGTTAAGGCAACTGTTTTTATTAAGGATATGAACGACTTTGTTGTATTAAATGAAATTTATGGTCAATATTTTGGTGATCATAAACCAGCGCGATCAACAGTGGAAGTGGCACGATTACCTAAAGATGCACAAGTGGAAATAGAAGTTATAGCGGTTGTTTCTTAAAAGTTTAAAATATATCTATATGTACGAAAGACGACTTTAGATTCTTAAAGTCGTCTTTTTGATTTTCATAGTAAATCAATTTAGTCTATGTCGTGGTCTAATATGATATTTGTCTTAAATAGTACAAGTTGAAACTATTTAAGTTTTAACTTTATAAAGGTTGCCAAGTTTTATTTGTAAGAATTATAGGTATAAAACTATTAAGTCTACTAATTATTTAAAAGATTTAGAAAAAAAGAAGGAGATTAGCTACAAATGTAGAATATATTTAGCAGAGTCTTTAAAGCAGCTAAGATGAAAGGTGGTGAGAGAATGGAAGTAACTGATGTTAGACTACGTCGAGTACAAACTGATGGCCGTATGCGTGCCATAGCTTCCATCACACTAGACAGCGAGTTTGTTGTGCATGATATTCGTGTCATAGACGGAAATGCAGGGTTATTTGTGGCAATGCCAAGTAAACGCACTCCAGATGGAGAATTTCGAGATATAGCTCATCCAATTAATTCAGGCACACGCACTAAAATAGAAGAAGCTGTATTAAACGCTTTCCATGAATCGAGCGAAGTGGATATGATATCTTACGAAGAAGCGGGAGCTTAATATGAAAACTGTGGGAGCTTGTCATGTAAAATGATGGGTTTCTTTTTTTGTTTTTTGAAAAACACATTGGCACTCGCCAATCCGACATGATTGTTGTATAAATTAAGATAGAGACATATCTTACTAAAAAAAGAGGGTGTACTGAGTGAATTTTTTAACAAAATTTAGTTTGAAGAATGCAACAGCAGTATTCATTATTTCATTCTTACTCATTGTACTTGGACTTTATTCCTTTAGTCGATTAAAAATTGATTTGTTACCAAACATTGAGTTCCCTCAATTATCGGTGCAAGTAGTATATCCTGGAGCGTCACCTGAAGATGTAGACGACCTAATCATTACACCGATTGAAGAAGAGTTGGAAGGAATTGAAGGAGCCACTGAAATTCAGAGTGTATCCTATGAAACAATTGGAATCATTAATATACAGTTTCCTTTTGATACGGATTTAGATCGTGCAGAACAACAAACTGAATCGGCCATTCGTGGACTTGAATTACCAGAAGGCGCGGAAACGGAAATTAGTCGTTTATCATTTGGATCGTTTCCCATCTTCAATATTTCTCTTTTTGGCAAAGGCCAAGATAATATTGAAGAACTGTTGAATAAAGAAGTCATTCCAGAGTTAAATAAAATTCCTGGTATCAATTCTGTCTCGGTTGGTGGTTTAAAAGAAGAGAGTTTACAAATTACTGTAAATAATGAAAAAGCAACCGCAGCTGGACTATCTAAGCCAAATAAAACAACAAATTGATCAAAAAATATTATCATTCCCTGCTGGAACTGTGAATGATAATAATAGTAATATACCGGTACGGGTGGAAGAAAAGCTCGATTCGATTGAAAAATTAAAATCACTTAAACTTACATCTTCATTTAATTCACAAGCACCACCAGTTGCACTAAAAGATATTGCAACAATTGAAGAAGTACTTAAACAAAGTGAAATCACTCGCTATAACCAAGAAAACGCATTGTCGATGGCTGTCACTAAAAAGCAAGATGCCAATACCGTGGAAATTGCAAACCGCGTAATCAATATATTAAACAGTTATGATGACCGCTTAGACTACGCAGTTGGTTTTGATTCTGCTGCAGGGATAGAAAAATCAGTGGAAACATTAGTGAAGGAAGGCTTGCTAGGTGCTTTGTTTGCGTCATTTGCAGTATTAATCTTCTTGCGAAATTTCCGTGCAACAATTATAGCGATTATTTCCATTCCTTTATCATTGTTAATTGCAGCCATTTTCTTAGCTCAACTCGATATTAGCTTGAACATTATGACGCTCGGTGGGATGGCTGTTGCTGTTGGGCGAGTTGTTGATGATAGTATTGTGGTGATTGAAAATATATTCCGTCGTTTACGAAAAACCAATGATCCAATGTCAAATGAATTAGTCATATCATCTACAAAAGAAATATTACGTGCAATTACAGCGTCAACCTTAACAACAATTGTGGTGTTTTTACCAATTGGTTTTGTAAGTGGGATTACAGGGGAGTTCTTCTTGCCGTTTGCATTAACTGTCATTTTCTCGCTAGCTGCATCTTTAGTGGTTGCGGTAACAATTGTACCGATATTAGCAAGATTTGCTTTTAAGAAAGTAAAACAGGAAGAAAAAGAAGGTGCGATGCAACGTTTTTATGAACGTGTCATTTTATGGTCTTTAAACCGAAAAGCAGTCATATTGGTATTGTCTGTAGTTCTTCTTGGGGGCTCGTTTGCACTTGTTCCAGGGTTAGGGTTTACCTTTATTCCAAATGAGGAAACAAAACTCGTTCAAGCAAGTGTAGAGCTACCTTCATCTACATCACTAGAACGTACGAACGAAGTATCTCTTGAAGTAGAAAAAGTATTTGCTGAAATAGAAGATATTAAAGATGTAACAACTGCAGTGGGTTCTCGTGATTTTGCAACAGGAATTAAACTTGAAAATAGAGCTGGATATATTTTGACATTGAATGAAAATGTAGATGTTTCTAATTTTGTGAAGGCGTTATTACAAGATATGGACAATATTGTAGCTGACATTTCTCCCGATGCAACGATATCAGTATCGGAGCTTTCTACTGGTGGTCCTCCATCAAATAACAATGTTTCAGTCGATTTATTTGCAAGTGATCTAGAAGCATTGTCAAAAGCGGCTTCGGATGTAGAAGCATATATGAAGACCGTGGATTCACTAAAATATGTGTCGAATAATTTTACTGAAAAGCAGAAACAAGTAGTTGTGCAAATTGATTCAGATAAAGCAGATGACCTTGGTGTGTCTGGTTTTCAACTACTTGGTACCATTTCTGACCAAACAAAGCCTGTTTCAGTCGGCAAGTTAACGCTTGATGATATTGATCGTTCGGTTCAATTGTCTTATGACAAAGCGTTATCTAGTATTGATGAAATTCGAACACTGACAATTTTTACTGCTAACGGACCTGTTGAAGTACAAGATATTGCGACAGTTGAAGAAATTGATTCCGTTACAACGATTCAAAAACTAGATGGGAAAGTATTTGCGCGTATCCAAGCGCAAATCGATGCGGACAATATACAAAAAGTATCAGCCGAAGTAGAGAATGGTGTTATAGCGAACGTAGACTTGCCGGACGGGGTAAGTTTAGAAAGTGGTGGAGGTAGTGATGATACGGTCGAGATTTTCCAACAACTCGGACTCGCCATTGCTAGTGCAATTGGGCTCGTGTACTTAACTATGCTCATTACATTCGGGCAAGCACGTATTCCGTTCATAATATTGTCATCTCTTATTTTCGTACCAATTGGTGCATTAATCGGTTTAGTGATTGCACGCGAACCATTATCTGTTAGTGTAATGATTGGATTCTTAATGTTAATTGGGATTGTAACAACCAATGCCATTGTTTTGGTGGATCGCATTAACCAAAATAGAAATGACAAAGGCATGCACATTCGAGAATCACTTGTCGAAGCGGGCAAAACGCGATTACGCCCAATCTTAATGACGGCGTTTGCAACAATTGCTGCGCTTATTCCCTTAGCTCTCACGACTTCATCGGGAACGTTGATTTCAAAAGGATTAGCGGTAACTGTAATAGGCGGTTTAACGTCGTCTACTTTACTAACACTTGTTATTATTCCAGTGATGTACGAAGTCTTTTATGCACGTCAAGTAAAACGAGAGAAACAAGCGAATTAATAAATTAAGGACTTCCACCAATTGGGTGCGAGGTCCTTTTTTTGGAAAATTATTAATCATAATGGTTTTGTCATCAATTTGTCAAGCGACAATCTCTTGAATTACGGGTGTGTTTCGGCTATAGTCAAAAGAGTAGATTTATGAAACTGGAGGACTCAATAGATGACACATACTTACGCAGTGGTTTTAGCTGCAGGTCAAGGTACACGTATGAAGTCTAAATTATATAAAGTTTTGCATTCCGTATGCGGTAAATCGATGCTTGAACACGTGGTTGATCATGTTCAAGAGGTTGGTGCCGAACGTATTGTGACCATTGTTGGACATGGTGCAGAAAAAGTACAAGATAAACTTGGAAATCGTAGTGAATATGCACTTCAATCTGATCAACTAGGAACAGCACACGCGGTTTTACAGGCAGATGCTGTGTTAGGCAAGTTAGCTGGGACAACCCTTGTGGTTTGTGGTGACACGCCATTGATTCGCCCCAACACGATGCAGGAACTACTAAAACATCATCAAGACACATCTGCTAAAGCAACAATTCTAACTGGTATTTCAGAAGATCCAACAGGCTATGGCCGTATTCTTAGAGATGAACAAGGGTATGTTAAACGCATAGTTGAACAAAAAGATGCATCGGTTGATGAACAAAAAGTGAGAGAAATTAATTCTGGCACATATTGCTTTGATAATGAGGCATTATTTGCAGCGTTAAAGCTTGTGAAAAATGATAACTCCCAAGGTGAATATTATTTGCCAGATGTGATTGAAATATTGAAAAATCAGGGTGAAATTATTTCTGCCTATGCAACAAATGACTTTGAGGAGACACTTGGTGTAAATGATCGTATAGCACTTTCGCAAGCTGAAACGTTGATGCGAAAGCGAATTGCCGAAAAACATATGAAAAATGGTGTCACGATTATTAGTCCTACCAATACTTACATAAGTGCTGACGCTATTATTGGTTACGATACAGTGTTGGAACCGGGAGTAATTATTGAAGGTGCTAGTGTCATCGGTGAAGATTGTTTGATTGGTCCAAATAGCCATATTAAAGACAGTAAAATAGGTAATCGGACAACCGTCCATTCTTCGGTGATTACTTTAAGTACAATAGGTGACGATACAACAGTTGGGCCTTTTGCTCACATTCGTCCACAATCAGAGATTGGCAACGAAGCAAAAATCGGCAACTTTGTTGAAATTAAGAAAACAAAATTGGGTAATAAGTCAAAAGTTTCTCATTTAAGTTACCTCGGGGACGCTGAAGTAGGAGAACGTGTAAATATTGGCTGTGGTGCAATTACAGTGAACTATGATGGCAAAAATAAATTTTTGACTACAATAGAGGACGATTCCTTTGTTGGATGTAATTCAAATCTAATCGCTCCTGTCACAATTGGTCAAGGTTCATATGTAGCCGCTGGATCGACCATTACCAAAAACGTACCTGCACAATCTTTGTCTATTGGTCGTGCGCGTCAAGAGAACAAAGAAGGATACGTAGAAAAACTAAACTTAAAATAACAGGAGGATCATCATGCCGAAGCATTATGCAGATACTAAATTAAAAATCTTTTCATTAAACTCTAATGAGTCACTTGCTAAAGAATTAGCAGAAGAAGTAGGGATCTCACTAGGGAAAATTTCGGTTACCCGTTTTAGTGATGGTGAGATACGCATCAACATTGAAGAGAGTATTCGTGGGTGTGATGTTTTCATCATTCAATCAACGTCAGCTCCTGTAAACGAAAATTTAATGGAACTATTAATTATGGTAGACGCTGTTAAACGTGCATCTGCTCGCACTGTAAACGTTGTTATACCTTACTATGGTTATGCTCGTCAAGACCGTAAAGCTCGAGCTCGTGAACCTATTACGGCAAAACTCATAGCAAACTTACTTGAAACTGCTGGTGCAACCCGTGCCATCCTGTTAGATTTACATGCACCTCAAATCCAAGGATTCTTTGATATCTTAATTGATCACTTAATGGCTGTACCAATCTTATCGGATTATTTCTTACAGAAAAATATTGACCCTGCTGATATTGTTATTGTTTCTCCTGATCACGGGGGAGTTACTCGTGCACGTAAAATGGCTGAACGCTTAAAGGGATCCATTGCGATCATCGATAAACGTAGACCACGAGCTAACGTATCAGAGGTAATGAATATTGTTGGGAATGTAGAAGGTAAAGTAGCTATTATAATTGATGATATTATTGATACTGCAGGTACAATTACAATTGCCGCAAGTGCTCTTATGGAAAGTGGTGCCAAAGAGGTATATGCATGCTGTACGCATCCTGTTTTATCAGGACCCGCGATTGAACGCATCAATAATTCAGTCATTAAAGAGTTAGTCATTACAAACTCAATAGAATTGCCTGAAGAAAAACACATCGCGAAAATTACACAACTCACAGTAGCCCCTCTATTAGCTGATGCTATTGTACGAATATTTGAAGAGAAATCAGTTAGTACTTTATTTGATTGATGGTACAATGGTATAATAGTACTTATGTTTCATTTGATGAGAGTTGGGTAAACATAAACACAAAGAATTACACACAGGAGAGTGGAATAGATGACTACAACAGTAAAAACACAATTACGTGAAAAAGGTAAACAATCTAATTTAACTAAATTACGCGGGGAAGGTTTTGTTCCTGCAGTAGTATATGGCTACAACACAGACGCATCTTCAATTGCAGTAAGCCAAATAGATTTACTGAAAACACTTCGTGAAGTTGGCCGAAACGGCGTTATGCAATTAGACATTGATGGAAAAGCAGTGAATGTTGTACTAAGTGATTACCAAATGGACGTTTTGAAAGGCAATATCTTACACGCTGATTTCTTAGCAATTAACATGACTGATGAATTAGAAGTGAGCGTTACTGTAGTAACAACTGGTGATTCGGTTGGCGTAAGTAAGGGTGGTATATTAAACCAACCAAACCGCGAATTAGTAATTAAAGTAAAACCTTCTGCAATTCCTGATTCTATTGAAGTAGATGTTACGGATCTTGCAATAGGCGATATCTTAAGAGTTGTCGATATTCGTGAAAAATGTGAATTCAATATTTTAAACGAAGATGACTACGCACTAATAGCAATTTCTTCTCCACGTACGGATGAAGAACTAGAAACTTCTGCAGATGAACCAGCTGTAGCTGCAGACGCAGAAAATGAAACTGATTCTGAAAAAGTTTAATAAGTAATTTACAGAAAAGGGTTGTCATTCGACAATCCTTTTTTCGTGATTTACAAAAGTATAGGGTTTTTCAAGTTATAATTTTGAAATTGGAGTAGCTATGTCTAGCTTTCAAGCGCCAGCGTCGGGCTAGAGGACGCTTGGCGCTTGTCTTAAAAGATAACAAAGTATATAAATTTAGTGAGTCATGAATTCACTATTCTCGGTATTTTAAGGAGTAGGTTCTAGTATGATACCGCTGGTTTGCGCTCCAAGCGGACGCTTTCGACGAGGCTTGCGTTGTGGCATCCACAGCCTTTGTTCCATCGGCGACTCCAGCGGGAAAAGCGAGTCCAGTGAGACCCCACAGGAGCGAACAATGGAACAAAGGCTAA
>NZ_ALJG01000238.1 GCF_000286315.1 Paenisporosarcina sp. TG20
GTCGCCACCTTTCACTTCAATCATTCCACCTTTTAAAAATCAAAAAATCAATGTAAATACATATAAAAAGTCGTCATATTTTATATATTGAAAGTACCTAAGCCTATATTCAGATAGGACTTCTACTGAGAGGAAACTTGCGCCCTAAAATAGGAAATCACGACTTACAATACTGGGTTAACGAGAATCAATTAAAGAAACTCTGTTTTATCATGTAAGTCTCCATATCCTAAAAATCCCATGAATACGGGGTTCTTGGCACTTTATAGTCATATACTTTCTTATCTTGTAAGAAAACCGGGCAAAGTGCTCCCGGTCCTTAAAGAAAGCACACAGTATCCATTTTGGTTTATGATATGATTTCCGTTTACAGGCGGACGCTTTCCGCGGGCGGTCCGTGAGCTTCCTCAGGCCAACAGGGTGTTGGCCCGCGAAGGCATTGCCATGCGTTGTGGCGTTCTTAGCCTTTGTTCCATTGTGTTCTCCTGCGGGGTCTCTCTGGAGTCGCCGCCTTCCTTTCACTTCAATCATTCACCTAGTTAAAATAACCGTAATTGCAATTTAGTTTTAAAATAAATATAAAAAATCTTCCTATCTTGTAAAATGAAAGTACCTATAGCTTTATCGGTTTATAGTGAATCCCACTGTGGAAATTCTGTCTTAGCATGTAAATCTCTATTTACTTAAAAACACTATGTACACTAGTATCTTGGCATCCTACATTCATACACTTTCTTATTTTGTAAAAAAAAAGGACCTTCGTCATATGGCGAAGGTCCTTTTCTTTATTTTAATGGTTCGATTATAAGATAACGATTTGGTTCAGTTCCCACTGAAACGGTTTCAATATCCAAGCGACGCGACAGTGCATTGTGTATTACTTTTCTTTCATAAGAAGGCATTGGTTCAAACTCAACCTTTTTAGCAGTTCGAATCGCTTTATCGGCCATTCGGTCTGCTAATTGTTCTAATGATTCTTGACGACGCTCACGATAATTCTCGACATCAAGTTGAATCATTAGAAATTGATTTGCATATTTGTTTGCTACTAATTGTGACAATTGTTGTAATGCATTGAGTGTTTGACCACGTTTACCAATCAGTAAAGCAGCTTTCTTACTATCTAAACGAAGAGTAACATACTTACCATTTTGCTCAGTATGGATTGTCAAATCATCGATTTTCATTTCTTTTGCTATAAGTTGGATATATGTTTTCGTTTCAGCTACAGCGTCACCTTGGTTAGAGTTGACCTCTTCCGAAACAGTCTGTTCATATTTTTGAACTTTTTCTTCAACTGGAACTTTAGAAGATTCAGCCAAGATTTTTTTAGTCTCTTGTATAAGGGGTTTTACTTCATTTACTGTGACTCTCACTTCTGCAAGTTTGGCACCAAATCCTAGAAATCCTTTTCTACCTTCAAATAATACATCTATGGTAACTTGATCTCTCGTAGCCTCAAGCTTAGCTAATGCTACAGATATCGCCTCTTCAGTTGTGGTACCCGTTTGCGTGATCTGATTCACTTTTTAGCGCCTCCAAGATTATTAGGTTTAGTTTGAAGTATGGGCTTTTTCTCCCACGGTTTGTAAATAACCAAATTTTGTATTAATGAAATAATATTTCCTATTACCCAGTAAAGAGTTAATGCTGAAGGTAAGAAAATACCAAATCCAACAATCATAAATGGCATGAAATACATCATCATTTTCATTTGTGGGTTATCCATTGCTGGCCCTGTACGTAGTACCAAGAATTGCATGATTCCTGCTAAAATGGCAAGAATTATACTTGGTTCTGCAAGAGGAAAGATTAAGAAACTTCCTAAGTTAATTTCAGGCGTTGAATTCATCCGACTAATGGCATGATAAAAACCAATTAGTATTGGCATTTGAATAACTACTGGTAAACAACCTGCAGCTGGATTTACACCTTTGTCTTTGAACATTGCCATCATTTCTTGTTGATACTTCTGTTGAGTTACCGAATCTTTTGAACTGTATTTCTTCTTTAGTTTAGCAAGTTCCGGTTGAACTTCTTGCATTTTTTTTGCGCTCTTTGTTTGCTTAACCATTAAAGGAAGTATAGCTAAACGAATTATAACCGTCACTGCAACAATTCCTAAACCATAAGTCCCGAGTAAGTCCTTAAACAATGTAATAAAGGAAACTAGTGGCCAAACAATATATTTATTCCAAAACCCTTCACTGTCTACATATATGGGTTGGTTAAATTCTGTACATCCACTAAGAAATAAAGATACAAAAACAATCATCAGGACTAAAGTTAAGCGTTTATTCACCCATTGTACCCCCCAAAATGTCATTCTCTATTAATATAAATCATTAATTTTAAATTCTAGTTTTGTTTTAATTGATCTTTTGAATCATTTTAGCAACTTTAAGCACATGCTCTAAGCTTTTCTTTGAATCATGGAAATCCAAACTGGCCGCCTGATTTCTGGCGATAATAACATAGTCCATCTTAGGGTTTATTACATCCTTCAGTTCCAAGAAAGATTGTTTGATATAGCGTTTAATTCGGTTTCTAGTGACTGCATTTCCTACTTTTTTACTTACTGATAAACCAATGCGAAACTCTTCTTGTTCTACTTTTGGTAAGAGATATAAAACAAACTGGCGATTCGCAAAAGATTTACCATGGTTAAATATTTTTTGAAACTCTTTACTTTTCTTCACGCGTTGTCGTTTATTCATGTTTTACCTATTCCACCTTCACGAATTTCTTCAAAGAAAGATTGGATATCTAGCTAGGCTTTAACTACGTCTAAGTATTAATCAGTTTTAATAAGCGCAAAGTTCTTTATATCTCCTATTATATAGGTAAAGAAAAAAGACCACTGATGCGAACCAGTGGACTTAAGCTGATAATACTTTTCTTCCTTTAGCACGACGTGCTGCTAATACTCGACGGCCGTTCTTAGTACTCATACGAGCACGGAATCCGTGAACTTTACTATGTTTACGTTTATTTGGTTGGTATGTGCGTTTCATCTATGTGACACCTCCTGAAAAGTTGTAGACAGTCATGGGTATTATATAAGATTTTACTCCTAAATGTCAATACCCTTTGGCAATATCATTATCTTTATACGATTTTTAAATGGTTAAAGGTTGTCCACAATATTGATGTTTTGCAAATATAGTAATGTGGATAACTTATATTGACCATTTTTTTGTTCACAGCAGTTATCGACAAGTTTCGCACAAACTAACTGCCTGTGGACAAAGTTTGTGTGCATGAATATTCATTTTGTGGATAACCTTTAAGAAGTCTTGTAATTTCTCAATTTTTTTGATACGATATTTGTGTTTTACTCTTCAAAACTGCAAATAGCTTTACTATGTTATCCACAACTGTTGATAGCGTGTGGATAACTTATTCGCATGCTCTTAATAACACTTATCCACATCTTGTGATTTTGTGCACTTCTTTATATATTATGACAAAGATTGTCGATAAAAAAATATTTTTAGAAATGGAGGTACGTTTTTGGAACATTTAGAAGAACTATGGTCGAGAGTTCTTGCTCAAGTAGAGAAAAAACTTTCTAAACCTAGCTTTGAAACGTGGCTCAAATCCACAAAAATGCTGACGTACCAAGGAGAGACTGTGACAATTGCAGCTCCAAACTCATTTGCAAGAGATTGGCTGGATACACATTATGTCCATTTAATCGCTGGCATTTTAACTGAGTTAACTGGAGAAGGCTTGTCTATCAAATTTGTCGTACCGAAAAATCAAGATATTGAAGATTTTTCCCTTCCGAAACCGATTATTCCTATAAATGATGATGATCAACCAGAGTTTTCTCATGGAATGTTAAATTCAAGATATACATTTGATACATTTGTTGTCGGAACAGGTAATCGTTTTGCACATGCAGCTTCTTTAGCTGTAGCTGAAGCCCCTGCTAAAGCCTATAATCCATTATTTATTTATGGAGGAGTTGGGTTAGGAAAAACACATTTAATGCATGCCATTGGTCATTACGTTAAAGAACACAATCCAAATGCTAAAGTCGTTTACTTATCATCTGAAAAATTTACGAATGAATTCATTAACTCAATTCGAGATAATAAAACTGTAGATTTTCGCAATAAATATCGGAGTGTCGATATACTATTAATAGATGATATTCAATTTTTAGCTGGAAAAGAACAAACACAAGAAGAATTTTTCCATACATTTAATACATTGCATGAAGAGTCTAAACAGATTGTCATCTCTAGTGACAGACCGCCAAAAGAAATACCAACTTTAGAAGATCGCTTACGTTCTCGTTTTGAATGGGGCTTAATTACAGACATTACTCCTCCAGACTTAGAAACGCGTATTGCAATTTTACGTAAAAAAGCAAAAGCAGATGGAATGGATATACCTAATGAAGTCATGATGTACATTGCTAATCAGATAGATTCAAATATACGTGAGTTGGAAGGGGCATTAATTCGCGTGGTTGCTTATTCTTCATTGATAAATAAAGATATGAATGTTGACTTAGCAGCTGAAGCTTTGAAGGATATAATGCCCAATTCGAAACCTCGTAAAATTACTATCTTGGATATTCAAAAAACGGTTGGCGAGCACTACCATATGCGTTTAGAAGATTTCAAAGCGAAGAAAAGAACAAAATCAATTGCGTTTCCAAGACAAATTGCCATGTATTTATCTCGTGAGTTAACGAACTTCTCTTTACCTAAGATAGGTGAAGAGTTTGGAGGCCGTGATCACACGACTGTTATTCATGCACACGAAAAAATTTCTACTCTCTTAAAAGAGGATCAAGCACTTCAACAAGACCTGAAACAAATTAAGAGTTTATTAGGCAAGTCTTAGTGGTTGTGGATAACCCTACTTTTATCAACGTAGTTTATGTACAGGTTGTCAACATGTGGATAGGTTGAAATTGTTCAATAAAACGGGGTTATCAACAAATCCACAGGCCCTATTACTATATCTATTATTCTTTTAAGACATTAATAAATATATAAGCGAGGTAAAATGATGAAATTTGAAATCATGCGTGAACGATTATTAGATGGCTTAAACGATGTAATGAAAGCTGTAAGTTCGAAAACAACAATTCCTATTTTGACAGGAATTAAATTAGACGTTACAGAAAAAGGATTACACTTAACAGGTAGTGATTCAGATATTACGATTCAAACATTTATTAAAGCTGAAGAAGATGGAGAACAAATAATTCGTGTAATAGAAGAAGGCTCAATTGTGGTACAAGCACGTATGTTTAATGAAATCGTACGAAAGTTACCAACAAGTGATGTCGAAATAGAAGTAAATGATCATTATCAAACACATATCCGTTCAGGAAAATCAGAATTCCATTTAATTGGACTTGATGCTTCAGAATTCCCATTACTACCAGAAATTCTTGATGATCGACATTTTGTTATTCCAGGTGATTTATTAAAATCAATTATTCGTGAAACCGTATTTGCTGTTTCAACTTCCGAAAGTCGTCCTGTTTTAACAGGTGTTCACTGGGAAGTTAAGAATGGAGAGCTTGTTTGTGTAGCTACTGATAGTCACCGACTTGCTCGTCGAAAGACAACATTAGAACAAATGCCTGAAGGGGAATATAGCGTAGTTATTCCAGGGAAAAGCTTAAATGAATTGAGTAAAATTATTGGAGACTCTTCAGAACCCGTACAAATTGTGATGACTCAACAACAAGTTTTGTTTAAAACATCAGATGTGTTATTTTACTCTCGATTACTTGAAGGTAATTACCCAGATACATCTCGATTAATTCCAAATGAGTATAAAACAACAGTTATAGTAAACGGTAAATTATTACTCCAAGCGATTGACCGTGCTTCTTTATTAGCGAAAGAAGAACGCAATAACATTGTTAGATTTCATTCACTAGACGGTAGTGTGGTTGAAATATCTTCTAGTTCTCCTGAAGTTGGAAAAGTAGAAGAAGAAATTCAAGCAAAATCAATTGAAGGCGAAGAATTAAAAATTTCGTTTAGTGCAAAATATATGATGGACGCATTAAAAGCTGTAGATGGACAAGATGTAATGGTCCAATTCACTGGAGCCATGCGCCCATTCATTCTAAAATCAGTTCATGACGACTCGATTTTGCAATTAATATTACCGGTTCGCACATATTAAAAGTTAAATTATTAAAGGATAGTCCTGTAAAGGGCTATCCTTTTTTACTTCTTAGTAAAAATAAAGTAAAATAAAAGGATAGACTAAAAAGCGAAGGATGTAATTATATTGAATAATATCCAAATTAATACTGAATATGTAACACTTGGACAGTTACTGAAGATGACAGATGCAATTAGCTCTGGAGGCATGGCTAAATGGTTTTTATCAGAAAATGAAGTCTTAGTGAATGGAGAAAGTGAATATAGACGTGGACGTAAACTTCGAGACGGAGATGTTATAAATATTCCTGGATCTGGAGCATTTCGTGTAGTGGAACAAACGAGCGGACAATAAGATGTTCATTGAGCAGCTTGAATTAACGAATTATCGAAATTATAAATCGTTAGAATTATCTTTTTCAAAAACAATTAATGTTCTGATAGGTGAAAATGCACAAGGAAAAACTAATATTATGGAATCAATTTATGTCCTATCAATGGCAAAATCTCACCGAACGTCTAATGATAAAGAATTGATACATTGGACTGAAGAATATGGTAAAATAAAAGGTAATGTGCATAAAAAGTATGGTCGCTTACCGCTTGAATTACTTTTGTCCAAAAAAGGTAAAAAGGCAAAAGTGAATCATTTAGAAAAAAATAGATTAAGCGATTATATCGGTCAACTAAATGTAGTAATGTTTGCGCCAGAAGATTTAAACTTAGTAAAAGGCAGTCCTCAAGTTAGAAGACGTTTTTTGGACATGGAAATCGGACAAATTTCACCTGTATATTTACACGATTTACTAACATTTCAAAAATTATTAAAACAACGCAATCATTTATTAAAAATGCATCAAGGAAAATCATTTTTAAATGACGTGATGTTTGATGTCTATACTGATCAATATATTCAAGCAGCTGTCAGTATTATACGTAAAAGATTTCAATTCATGGAACTTCTTCAAAAATGGGCAGAACCAATTCATTTTGGTATCTCACGTGGCCTTGAACAATTAGAGGTTCGTTATAATCCCATCAACGGTCTTGACCAAGATAAAACATTTGAACAAATGGCTGACTTTTTACGTGAAAAGTTACAAGCAGGAAAGACACAGGAATTAGCAAGAGGCATGACTTTAACTGGACCACACCGAGATGATGTTCAGTTTTTTGTAAATGGTTATGATGTACAAACGTACGGGTCACAGGGACAACAACGAACAGCTGCACTTTCTCTTAAACTTGCAGAGATTGAATTAATCCAACAAGAAGTCGGGGAATCACCAGTGTTGTTGTTAGATGATGTGTTATCTGAACTTGATGACTACAGACAGTCTCACTTATTAAATACCATCCAGGGTAAAGTTCAAACATTTGTAACGACCACAAGTATTGATGGTATTAATCATGAAACTATTACAGAAGCAGCTATATTTACTGTTAAACAAGGACAGGTTGTTGAAGAAACATAATCTTGTAGTGGTATTGATTTAACAAATCAGCTAAATCCTCAAAGTATAAGACTTTTAGAGAAATATATAAGACAAAGAGGATTGCGTATTAAATATTTATTTGCCAGATTGTTTAAACATATGCGTCACCTCTAATCCATAGAACATCGTAATGAAAATATATCCCAGGGAGTATCCCCCTTGATAACAATAGCGAGAAAACAGTATGAAAGAGCAGGTGAACCTAATGGCGATAGAAAATAAAGAACTAAAATCTTATGATGCTGACCAAATACAAGTATTAGAAGGTCTAGAAGCTGTGCGGAAACGTCCTGGTATGTACATCGGCGCTACAAGTTCTAAAGGACTTCACCATCTTGTTTGGGAAATTGTGGACAATGCTATTGATGAAGCGCTAGCAGGATATTGTGATGAAATTTCAATCACCATAGAAAAAGATAATTGGATTAAAGTGGATGATAATGGTCGGGGGATTCCTGTTGATATAGAAAAGAAAATGGGACGTCCGGCAGTCGAGGTTATTATGACTGTCCTTCATGCTGGTGGTAAATTTGGTGGTGGAGGATACAAAGTATCAGGTGGTCTTCATGGTGTTGGTTCTTCTGTTGTTAATGCCCTATCTGAAGTAACAGAAGTCTATGTTCATCGTGATGAGAAACTGCATTACATTAAATTTGAACGTGGAGCTGTAACGCAAGAACTGACCGTTATTGGTGAAACTGACAAAACTGGTACGTCCGTTCGTTTTAAAGCGGATCCAGAGATTTTTACTGAAACAACAGTATATGAATATGATATTTTAGCTAACCGTTTACGTGAATTAGCTTACCTAAACAGAGGATTACGTATTGATATTAAGGATGAACGCGAAGAGGAAGACCGTATAAATACATACCACTTTGAGGGTGGGATTAAGTCGTATGTTGAGCATTTAAACAAATCCAAAGACCCAATACATGAGCCAATTTTCATTGAAGGTGAAAAAGACGGGGTATCAATTGAGATTGCCTTACAGTATAACAATGGTTACTCGGCAAGTATTTTCTCGTTTGCGAATAACATTAATACGTATGAAGGCGGTACACACGAATCAGGATTTAAAATGGCACTAACACGTGAAATCAATGATTATGGACGAAAAAATAATATGTTAAAAGATGCAGATATGAATTTATCTGGCGATGATGTAAGAGAAGGATTGACAGCAATCGTGTCAATAAAACATCCTGATCCACAGTTTGAAGGACAAACTAAAACGAAATTAGGTAACTCGGAAGTCAGTACAATTACAAATTCTTTGTTTTCAGAAGGATTTGAGCGTTTTATGCTCGAGAATCCCGCCACTGCTCGTAAGGTAATAGAAAAAGGATTGATGGCTGCGCGTGCACGTGTTGCAGCGAAAAAAGCTAGAGAATTCACACGTAGAAAATCAGCCTTAGAAGTATCAAGTTTACCAGGTAAATTAGCAGACTGTTCTTCGCGTATACCTGCTGAAAGTGAATTGTATATTGTTGAGGGTGACTCTGCAGGTGGTTCTGCAAAATCTGGCCGTGATCGGCACTTCCAGGCAATTCTTCCTCTACGAGGGAAAATATTAAACGTTGAAAAAGCACGTCTTGATCGCATTTTAGGAAATACTGAAATTCGCGCTATGATTACAGCTTTAGGAACAGGTATCGGAGACGAGTTTACACTTGAAAAAGCACGCTACCATAAAGTTGTTATTATGACTGATGCCGATGTTGATGGTGCACATATTCGTACGTTACTTTTAACGTTCTTTTTCCGTTTTATGCGTCCATTAATTGAAGCGGGTTACGTATATATTGCACAACCGCCTTTATTCCAAATTAAGCAAGGAAAAATGGTTGAATACTGTTACTCAGATAAACAACTTCAAGAGATTTTAGAAAGACTTCCTAAACATCCTAAACCAGGCATTCAGCGCTACAAAGGTCTAGGGGAGATGGATGCGGTTCAATTATGGGATACGACAATGGATCCGTCAGTTCGAACATTATTACAAGTAAACTTAGAAGATGCCATTGATGCAGATCAAACGTTTGATCAGTTAATGGGAGATGAAGTAGAGCCTCGTCGTAAATTCATCGAAGAGAATGCAATTTACGTAAAGAACTTAGATATTTAATGTGCGAAGTGAAGGGAGGTTGCCTGTATGTCGGAAATTCAGAATAGTGGCGTCAAAGGGATTAATATTAGCACTGAAATAAAAACATCATTTCTAGACTATGCAATGAGTGTTATTGTTTCACGAGCACTTCCAGACGTACGTGATGGGTTGAAACCTGTTCACCGTCGTATTTTATATGCGATGCAAGGTATGGGAAACACAGCTGATAAACCACATAAGAAATCAGCTCGTATTGTAGGAGATGCAATGGGTAAGTATCATCCACATGGTGATAGTTCAATTTACGACACAATGGTGCGTATGGCGCAACATTGGAGCTATCGTTACATGCTAGTTGATGGGCATGGTAACTTCGGATCGGTAGATGGTGATGCTGCTGCAGCAATGCGTTATACCGAGTCACGTATGTCGAAAATTGCTATGGAATTACTACGAGACATTAATAAAAATACGATTGATTTCAAAGATAATTATGATGGACAAGAACAAGAACCTGTTGTACTACCAAGCCGATTCCCTAACTTACTAGTAAATGGTACTTCAGGGATAGCTGTTGGGATGGCAACAAATATTCCTCCACATCATTTAGGTGAAACTATTGAAGGTGTGTTAGCACTTGCAGACAATGAAGCCATTACTACTGAAGAATTAATGGAAATCATACCAGGTCCGGATTTCCCGACTGGCGGTATTATCTTAGGGCGAAGCGGTATTCGTCGGGCTTACGAAACTGGTCGGGGCTCAGTCATCATTCGAGGAAAAGTTGAAATAGAACAAAAGGCGAACGGTAAAGAAGTGATTTTGGTTCATGAACTTCCTTACCAAGTAAACAAAGCCCGTCTTATCGAAAAAATCGCTGAGCTAGTACGAGAAAAGAAGATTGATGGTATTACTGATCTTCGGGATGAATCAGACCGTAATGGGATGCGTATCGTAATTGAAGTTCGTAAAGATGCAAATGCTAATGTATTACTTAACAACCTTTACAAACAAACATCTCTTCAAGCAAGTTTCGGTGTAAACATGCTGGCCCTTGTGGACGGACAACCGAAAGTACTTGGCCTAAAAGAGATTTTATACCACTATTTAGAGCATCAAAAAGTGGTAATAAAACGTCGTACTCAGTTTGAATTAACAAAAGCAGAGGACCGAGCTCACATTTTAGAAGGTCTTCGTATAGCATTAGATCATATTGATGAAATCATTGCGTTAATACGCCGTTCACAAACAGGTGAAGAAGCTAAAATTGGTTTGATTGATCAATTCAAGCTTTCTGACCGACAAGCTCAAGCAATTCTCGATATGCGTCTACAACGATTAACTGGTTTAGAACGAGACAAAATTGAGACAGAGTATCAAGAATTACAAAAATTAATTGCTGAACTTAAAGCAATTCTCGCGGATGAGTTAAAAGTCATTCAAATTATTCGTGAAGAATTAAACGAGATTAAATTACGCTTTAGTGATGAACGTCGAACTGAAATCACAGCAGGTGGTGCTGAGATGCTAGAAGACGAAGATTTAATTCCACAAGAAAATTCTGTACTAACATTAACGCATCATGGATATATCAAACGCTTGCCAGTTAATACGTACAGAAGCCAGAAACGTGGGGGCCGAGGCGTTCAAGGAATGGGAACGAATGAAAACGACTTCGTCGAACATTTACTCTATACTTCAACGCATGATACTATTTTATTCTTTACTAATACAGGTAAAGTATATCGAGCAAAAGGCTATGAAATCCCAGAGTATGGCCGCACTGCTAAAGGATTACCGATTGTAAACTTACTTGGCGTGGATAAAGAAGAAAAAGTAACAGCGATGATTCAAATGACATCATTTGAAGAGGATGCTTACTTTATTTTCACAACGCTTCAAGGGGTTACGAAGCGTACTCCAGTCAGTGGTTTCGCAAACATTCGAGCAAATGGTTTAATTTCCATCTCCTTAAGAGAAGACGAT
The DNA here is from genome assembly GCF_000286315.1 of Paenisporosarcina sp. TG20. GTDB lineage: Bacteria > Bacillota > Bacilli > Bacillales_A > Planococcaceae > Paenisporosarcina. The sequence continues at coordinate 11,739 of NZ_ALJG01000238.1, forward strand.
GAGTTGATTTCTGTAAGATTAACTGATGGAAAAAAACATATTATCATAGGTACTCGTAAAGGAATGCTTGTACGATTTGAGGAAACTGATATTCGGTCAATGGGTCGTACAGCATCTGGAGTTCGAGGAATTCGCCTACGGAAAGACGATCATGTCGTGGGAATGGAAATACTTGAACAAGGTCAAGAAGTTTTAGTCGTAACTGAAAATGGTTATGGAAAACGTACCCCTGAAGAAGAGTATCGTCTCCAGTCTCGTGGTGGTGTTGGGATTAAAACAAGCCAAATCACAGAGAAAACGGGCCCGTTATCAGCTGTAAAAGCTGTTGATGGATCAGAAGATTTAATGCTTATTACGATTAATGGAATGTTAATCCGCATGGATGTAAACAGCATTTCGATAACTGGTCGTAGTACACAAGGAGTTCGCTTAATACGCTTAGGTGATCAAGAATATGTAGCAACCGTTGCAAAAGTGGAAAAAGAAGAAGAAGAGGAATTTGATGAAGATGGTGAAGTAGTCACTCCATCAGAAGTTGGTGGAGAAGACTTAACAACAGAAGTAAGTGAAGACTTACCATCCGAACCAGAATCATCTGAAGAATAAATGCACAATGTTCATCAAATAAACCAAACCCCGAAGAGAGGACAAGTACAAACCTCTCTTCGGGGTTTTTTATCCTCGACATTGTATTTTTAATGAATATAGCTTAAATCATTTTTAATATCACGCATTCAATCAACATAAAAGAACTACTGTATATAGAAGGAGATTAGATTTAAAGAATGATATTGAGGATTTTCTTTAAATACTATTGACACTAATGCAGGAAAATGCTATTATAAGTGAGTCGCCAAAATAAGCGGCACACCAAATGAACCTTGAAAAC
>NZ_ALJG01000239.1 GCF_000286315.1 Paenisporosarcina sp. TG20
CTCCTGCGGGGTCTCACCGAACATGCTTTTCCCGCTGGAGTCACCGCCTGTAACGAAAATCTATTAAGTGTTTTTAAAGCTACGGGTATTTACAACAAAGCTTTAAAAGTAAATACAAAAAAATCATCCTATCTTGTAAAATGAAAGTAACCAAACCTACATTAGAAAGGACGATTTTTCATGTGCAATCCAAAGATTACTCAACAAAATTATATCACTGAAAAAAACTTCACTTCCACTGACAATTCAAAAGGAAACTTTCGTTTCTGAAAAAGGAAATTACTCATATAAGTTGAAAACACTCTGTACAAAAGCTAAAGGCAATCGCCAAGTTCCATGGAACCCCGTTTTTGTAGGAATGAAAACAAACACCAAAGAAGCCCTTGAATGTGAAATAAAGTCACGCATCTCCGCGCAACGTAAAATTGACGTAAAAATTGTTTTTGGCCACATCAAGGGCAATCGGACGTTCCGTAGATTTTTACTGCGAGGCCTTGATAAGGTCCACACAGAGGGGATTGTGGCATTGGCATAAAATCTCTAAAAAGTAGTAGGCATCCGCCAGCTACTTTCAGAGCAATAAGTAAAAACATAAAAACAGATGAAGGAAAACGACTCGTTTTCCTTCATCTGTTTTATTTTGGAACTTATTAGACAACTTCTTTTTTATTTATACCAATTGATTATTCATCCGGTGTAAAATAGTCCGGATCTTCGACAGGAGGTGGATCTGTACCATCACCTGGAGGAGGAACCGTTCCATCATCTGGTGGGTCCGTTCCATCACCAGGAGGTGGATCCGTACCATCGTCGGGTGGTGGGTCCGTTCCATCACCAGGAGGAGGAACGGAATCATCATCTTTGTCTTTGTCTTTATCTTTATCTTTGTCTTTGTCTTCTTCCTCGTCCTCTGATTCTTCAACAGCATCTATCACAAGAGTTGTATTTGCAGGAGCACTTGTAATATTTTCTGCTATTGCTACAACAGTAAATGTATAAGAAGTACCTGGTTCAATACCTGTAACGATCAAGCCTTTTTGGCTCGTTGTCTGAAGGACAGTAGGACTACCTCCATCAACAGTAATTGATACCTCGAATGCAACGTCAAACTCTTTGTCTCTACGTTTAGGGGCTTTATGTTTCCAAGACAATGTAACAGTTTGATCGCCTAAACTATAGTCAGCTTTGAGTTTTGTTGGTGCTTCTACTTCAACTTGTTCGTATTCATCAGAAATTTGTTTTGGCTCAGTTCCGCGAACAAATAATTCTGTGCGTTTTAATTCATTTGGCGTAAATTCACTTGCGAGTCGAAGAGGGGAAGTCCCAACTTCAATCGTTGCTTCAATTACTGAATTTGGCCGTTTAAAGGTTGGTGTTTCTTTACCTTGTGAAACATTAGTCATAACTTGCTTAAATAATCTTTGTGCAAAATTACGTTCATTTTCGTTAGTCGTATCAATTGCATCTTTCCGTTCATGATACCCAGTCCATACTGCAATTGAATAGTTCGAAGTATACCCAGCAAACCATATATCAGGTGCTGATCCATCTTTTAAATTATATTTTTGATATTCGTCGTCGCTGTAGTTAGTCGTACCTGTTTTACCAGCCACATCAAGCCCGGAAACGTTTGCTGCTCTACCTGTTGCTCCACTTCGGTCACTTACTACATCACGTAGCATGTCAGTAATCATATAGGCAGTTGAGTCCTTCATTGCTGGAGTAGATTTTGGTTTAAAGGTCTTTTTGGTTTCCCCGTCCCGATAAACGATTTCTCGAATTGAGTAAGGTTCGGAATAAATTCCTGCATTACCGAATGCAGCATAAGAGGCAGCCAATTCCATTGAACTTATATCTTCTGTTGCCCCAATGGCAGCTGCTTCAAAATCCAAGTAATCACCGGTAATACCTAACTTATTGACAAATTCTTTTCTGCTTCCTTGATCTACCTCTTGAAACGTTTTAACGGCTGGAACATTTCTAGAACGATATAAGGCCTCTCTTATCGTCATCTCACCTAAATACTTACCGTCAAAATTGTTAATTTGTATATCTTTTCCTGTATAATTCATTTTTTCATCGACTATTGTGTGTCCGGTTGACCAATCTAAAGATTCGATTGCAGGACCATAATCAAGTATCGGTTTAACAGTGGAGCCAATTGCACGATCTTTTTGTGTCGCATAATTAGTTCCAAAATCAAAGTCTCTCCCACCACCAATTGCGACAATGGCACCCGTTTTGGTATCGAGGACTGTCATTCCTGCTTGCATATTTTCTGTTGGAAAGTTTTCACTAGATAGTGCATTTTCAACAGAAGTTTGAGCTTGTGGATCTAAAGTTGTATAAACTTTTATACCATAATCTATGGCATCATCTTCACCTTTAGCAACCAATTCCTTCTTAACAAGTTCTACGAAAGCATCAAATTTATTATCAGTAGTAACTTGACGTTTTTCTTCTGGAAGTAATCCTTCCGAAATAGGAATTGCTTGTTGTTCTTTCATTTCTTTTTTAGTTATTTTCCCGTGTTGTTCCATCAGGAGCAATACAATATTTCGTCGTTTCTCCGCAGCCTCTGGATGAATGAACGGATTATAATTATTTGGGCTTTGAGGTATCCCTGCTAAGACGGCCATTTCATTCAATTGCAAGTCTTTTAAATCTTTACCATAGAAACGACTAGCTGCAGTTCCAAAACCATACGTTGTACCGGACATTAATACTTTGTTAAAGTACATTTCAAAAATTTCTTCTTTCTCGTAAACTTGTTCAAGTTGATAAGCAAGATAAGCTTCTTGTGCTTTACGTTTAAGCGTTTTTTCATTTTGTAAAAATGAATTTTTGATAACTTGTTGTGTGATCGTACTTGCACCTTGTGAACCAAAGCCGTTTGTAATGTTTGCAAGGACCGCGCCACCTAAACGAAAAAAGTCAATCCCGTTATGTTTATAGAATCGAACATCTTCTGTGGCTAAAATTGCTTCTTCCAGATCTTTTGGAATATCTTTGTAATTTATATAATCCCGTTTTTCAGACCCAGTGGTTGCAAATATCTTATTATTGATATCATAAAATTCGGATGTAATTGGGTCTCTCAACGACTCTTCATCTAGGGCTGGAGCAGAACTTGCATAAAATGCAAATAGTCCTCCACCGAATATCATTCCAGCTAATCCAATGAGGATACAGGCAACTAAAATCCTTTTTATCCATCCTGTCTTAGAGGTTTTTTTTGATTTTTTCTGTCTCTCTAGTTCTTTTCTTCGTTGTCCACGAGAATTTGCATTTTCACTCACAAACGTCTCCTCACTTTCACTGCTTCGTAGATTGTTCTAAAAGCATCTTTCTTACTACTTGTAAATAGTCTATTGGGGGAAATGCTCCTGGCACAATTTCAAATCCGTATTGTTCAAAATAGTTGAACGGTATTGATTTACGTCCGCCATTGCACATTTCATTCCAAACATCTTGTAATGAATAAAAGGGTAAAATAAAATAACGATTGACTGATGAAAAACGAACAATTAAAAAGGTAAGTCCTTTTTGTTGAGTAACTAATCGCATGTGATCGATTTGATGGGCATGGATGTTCTTTAAAGGAAAGGATGATTTACTTTTCGTTTCTTTTGCTTCAAAGTCCACGTGAAGCCCTTGCCAAACCCCATTGAAATCTGTCGTCGAAGCAGTCCGGTAATATGCTTCTTTTATAACGGCAGCACTTCTAGATGGATATTCTACTTGGACTACTTGAATCGGTACTGGTTTTTTGTGGATGACGGCAGTACCATGCTGCATATAATACTCATTGGTTTCATTAATTTCATCCTCTAATGTCTTTCCCCTATTACTATAGGAATAATCCTTTTTTGAGCGATTTTCATTACTATTTTTTTGTGGGCTATAAATTTTCCCATTGGGATAGTTAATTACCAAACTTATCACCTCGGATATCAGTGTATCATAACCACATATATACTAGACGTAATTATCTCCATGAAGGTTTCGAGTATATGTGTCGAATTATCGCTAGTTTTAGAAGTATGCTTGTAGTTTTGTCGTAGACAAAGGATTTGCAAAGCGAGTAGAGAATTCCATTAACAACAGGAGGGATTCACAATGACAAGAATTGAACAACTACTAGAACAATTATCTTTACTTGAACATATCTTAGAAGCCCGTTTTATTCAAGAAAGGTCGATACAAACACAAACAATTATTAACAATGGACACAGGGTAGATAAAGCAATAAAAGCCACAGAACAATTAATAGAATGGAATATCTGTTCCCGTAAAAGTGGTTAAAACCACTTTTTTTTGTTACTATTACAGTACAAAGGAGCTGAGACGACTATGAAGTTAAATGATCAAACAAAGTTGGTTTTAAAAGAAAGTCAAAATTGTTTAACTCGTCACCAAGAAATGCGTGATACGGACTCAACTCCTGATTTTTTTTCACAAGTTAAGCCTCATGCTGATTACTGGCATACCTTCTTAATAGAATGGAGAGAACAGGCATATTTATGGCTTGATGATAAACGTCCTAAACATATGAGAATCCAACAAATTGACGCCGCTATTGAAGCTTTCAATCAATATGTCGTACAGTCATTTTATAAAGAAACAGGAAAAAAAAGATTTGCACAGTCGATACAATCAACATGTTATACATTACAAAATTTTTTAAATGTTCAAGAGCAAGAAGGTGAAGAGCTTGATCAAGAAACAAACAATCGCTGACATTCTCACTGAATGGAAGAAAGACCCGATTATGCGAGAACGTATCGTCCATTGGCATACGATAGAGAAAAAAGAAGCTGGTTTAGCAGACTTCCCGGAAGATTTACATCCTTCCATTCAGCAGGCTTTAAAAGCAAGAGGGATTAACCAATTATATACCCACCAACGACAAGCATACGATAGTGCTAGAAACGGTAAGTCATTTACTGCAATTACACCTACGGCTTCTGGGAAATCGCTTTGTTATCACTTGCCAGTGTTGCAATCGATTGTAGAAGACCCTTCTTCACGTGCTTTATATCTATTCCCAACGAAAGCACTCGCACAAGATCAAAAATCCGATTTAAATTTACTAATCGAACAAATGAATCAAGATATTCTTATTTACACATATGATGGTGATACTTCTCCAGGGATTCGTACAAAAGTTAGGAAAGCAGGGCATATCGTTTTAACAAATCCCGATATGCTTCATTCAGGAATATTACCTCATCATACGAAATGGGTTTCTTTGTTTGAAAACTTAAATTATATCGTAGTTGATGAGCTCCATACATATAAAGGTGTTTTTGGTAGTCATGTTGCACATGTGTTACGTAGGTTGAAACGAATATGTCATTATTATGGAAGCAATCCGATATTTATATGCACGTCGGCAACAATTGCAAATCCGAAAGAACTGGCTGAATCGTTGACAAATGATACGCATAAACTGATAGATCAAAACGGAGCACCATCAGGTAAAAAGAATTTTATTTTTTATAATCCACCAATTGTTCATCCAACATTTGGTGTGAGACGAAGTGCCATATTAGAAGTTAGAGATATATCGAAGCGGCTATATAACGAGGGAATTCAAACAATCGTATTTGCAAAAAGTAGAGTAAGAGTCGAAATGCTCGTAACCTACTTAAAAGAGTTAAATAAAAAGAAATTAAATGATCAGTCAATTAGAGGTTATCGGGGAGGTTATTTACCTTCAGAACGTAGGGAAATTGAAAAAGGGTTACGTGAAGGAACTATTCGGACAGTAGTTAGTACAAACGCATTAGAACTTGGTGTAGACATTGGTCAATTACAAGCTTGTATAATGACAGGTTACCCTGGAAACATAGCAAGTGCGTGGCAACAAGCCGGACGAGCAGGCCGGAGACAAGACGAGGCACTGATCATTTATGTTGCACAATCTACTGCCCTTGATCAATATATCGTAAACAATCCCTCATTCCTACTAGGACAATCGCCTGAAGAAGCACGAATATATCCGGAAAATTTAATTATCTTAATGGATCATTTAAAATGTGCATCGTTTGAATTGCCTTTTAAAACGACTGAGCAATACGGAGAATTTGAAATCCAAGAGCTTCTAGCCTACTTAGAAGCTGAAGGCATATTAGTTAAAACTTCAGATAAATGGCACTGGATGAGCGATCGTTTTCCTGCACATGAAATCAGTCTACGCTCAGCTTCACAAGAAAATGTCATTATAATTGATCGAACGATACCTGTTTCAACAAAAGTGATAGGTGAAATGGATCGCTACAGCGCGATGACATTGCTTCATGAAGAGGCGATTTATTTACACCAAGGAATTCAATTCCAAGTTGAAAAATTGGATTGGGAAGAAAAGAAGGCATTTGTAAGGGAAGTAGATGTTGACTATTTCACAGATGCCAATTTAGCAATTGAACTAAAAGTGATGAGCGAGGACCAAAAGAAAATTTTCAAAAATGGTTCTATGTCTTATGGGGATGTCTCTATATTAGCTATGGCGACAATTTTCAAGAAAATTCGTTTCGATACACATGACAATATTGGCTCAGGTCCAATTCAGCTACCTCCAGAAGAATTACATACTTCTGCTAGTTGGTTAAGCTTTGACAGACCGCGGGGATGGACGGACTCTATCCTATCTGATGCTATGACTGGAGCAGCAGCTTCCATCGCTTCGTTTATCCCATTATTTGTTCAATGTGATCGTCGGGATATTCACGTAGTTCCACAAGTGAAGTCCGTTCATGCAGAACTCCCTACAATATTTGTTTATGATAGCTACCCAGGGGGAATTGGAATTAGTGAACGTGTATTTGAAGTGTGGCCAGAATTACTTGCCCATGTAGAACAACATGTTATGGGTTGTCCCTGTGACCAAGGTTGTCCGGCTTGTATTGGACCGCAGGATGCTGTAGTTGGAGTGAAACCTGAAGTGTTGAAGCTTTTAGGATATTTGCAAATAGAATTAACATCAAATGGTGATCCTCATGTCATTTGAAAAAAATCTTTTGGAAATGAAAAAGCTAATTAAGAAAAAGCCGACTAAAACACAATCATTGAAATCCTTTGTCGTTCCTCAAAAGCCTAATTATACAACCGCGTGGGAAGATGCAGGATTAACGATGATTGAAAATGAATTTGGCATTGTTTTCGAGAAGAAGACCATTTATGAACCTACATATTTCCATGGAGATATTAAACTAAGTGACGTTTTCGAAGCATTTTCTTTATGGAATTCATTTCAAGGTGTTCATCCAATTTCAACGGACGGCCAACAAGTCGTCTTCTTTGATACAGAAACTACTGGATTAAAAGGCACAGGCACTTATATTTTTTTGATTGGCCAATTAGTTTGGAAAGAAAATCATTTTGAAATGATCCAACATGTGTTAGCCGATCCAAGTCATGAAGTAGCGCTACTATATGAATCTGGCTTATGGAAACCAGGCCATACGATTGTCTCTTATAATGGCAAAAGTTTTGACTGGCCACAATTACAAACACGATGGGTACTAAATAGAGACCATCTACCGAAACTAGTTGACCCCAATCATATTGACTTACTTCATGGGGCAAGAAGAATTTGGCGAAATGAGCTAGATCAATTTAAGCTAACTAAAATTGAAGAAGAAAAGCTTGGTTTCAAAAGAGTTGGAGATATTCCAGGTTATTTAGCGCCAATTATCTATTTGGATGCAGTAAAAAGCGGAATTCCCACCACACTATTAAAAGTACTACATCATAACGAGTGGGACATATTATCACTCCTGACATTATTCATTCACACAACCAAGTTAATTTTACAAGAGAAGTACAATGACTCAAGTGTTTCATCGACGAATATTGGTAAATGGTTTTCTGACTTAAAAGATTTTGATAATGGTCAAAATGTATTTGAACAAGTTATAAACCAATATAGCAAGATTGATGCAGCACAGGCTTTCTATTTAATAGGATATGAATATAAACGACGTAAACAAATCACCCTTGCGTATGAAGCGTTTGAGAAATCACTAATTAATTTACCAGATCAATTGCAAATTCAAGCGTATGAGGAACTTTCAAAAATAGATGAGCACTTTAAAAAGGATTTCTCTAAGGCAAAACACCATGTTGGATTAGCAATCATCTTGATAGATAAGTCTAAGAATTTAAAACCTCTACAAAGGTCTCGAAAGATGCGTATATTTGAAAAGCGGTTACAAAGAATACTGATTAAACAAAATAAATTATTTCCTGGGGAAGCGCAGATTTCGACAGGAAATGAGTAGACAGATGAACCACAAAATATTGTTTATGTTATAATAAATTGGATACATGTAACAATGGAAGGACGATGTATATGGAAACGAAATTAACTCCAGAAATCATTTTAGAAAAAGAATTTAAAACTGGTTTACGTGGTTATAATCAAGATGAAGTTGATCAGTTCTTAGATGATGTTATTCAAGATTACAATGCTTATATGAAAACAATTGAAACATTAAAAATTGAAAATAGACGTTTAAAAGATGAAATAGGTGATGGACCGAGACGACAAGTTGCACCTCCATCGTCTGGGACTACTAATTTTGATATCTTAAAACGACTATCTAATCTTGAAAAGCATGTGTTTGGTAATAAGTTGTCCGAATAATAGAACATTCATTACAGGCTTGTTTTATCAAGGGAATTCAAGTACAATAAGTATTCCATTAGTTAATCTAGGTAATCGCTGCAACGCTTGAAGTTGTAGAGGAAAGTCCATGCTCGCACGGTTCTGAGATGACCGTAATGTTCGTGCTTAGCTAAAAAATAAGCTAAGGCAGTGTAAAAGCTGACGGCGAGAATAACACCTAAGTCTTCGGATATGGTCAAAGTTCTCTTAAAGTGCCACAGTGACGGAGCTGATTCGGAAACGTTTCAGGTGGAACGAGGTAAACCCCACGAGCGAGAAACCCAAATTATGGTAGGGGCACTCTCATGAAGGAATTGAACTGATTGAGGGACAGACAATGTCTGTAGATAGATGATTACTACTCACTTGTACGAGGCAATAGCCGTTTGAGTACGTGATAACAAAACATGGCTTATTAGCTTTTCTAATGGGTATACTTAAATGTACAAGCTCTCCACTAAATCGGAGGGCTTTTCTAATATATGAGAAAATTTATGAACTACTGTAAAAAAGAAAGGATGAGACGATGACGACTCATCGATTAGTAGCTACGTCGGCTATGGGTTTAGAATCCATTGTGGCAGATGAAGTAAAAGCATTGGGATTTGAAACTCAAACAGAAAACGGTAAGATTTACTTTGAAGGTGATGAACTTGCAATCGCACGTGCCAACATGTGGTTAAGAGTAGCAGACAGAGTTAAAATCATTGCTGGTGACTTTAAAGCCACTACGTTTGATCAATTGTTTGAACAAACGAAAGCCATCCCTTGGGAGAATTATTTATCGGTGGATGCAGCGTTTCCTGTCCAAGGTAAATCTGTAAAATCCACATTATTTTCCGTGCCTGATTGCCAAGCGATTGTTAAAAAAGCAATTGTTGAACGTCTAAAGTTAGCTCATAAACGAATTGGGCTTTTGGATGAATCTGGTGCATCATTTAAGATTGAAGTGAGTATATTAAAAGACGTGGTAAAGTTAAGCATTGATACAAGTGGTGTTGGACTTCATAAACGAGGCTATCGTTTAGAACAAGGGGAGGCTCCCTTAAAAGAAACATTAGCTGCAGCCCTAGTATATGTCTCTAAATGGAATCCCAATAGACCGTTTGTAGATCCTGTTTGTGGTTCAGGAACGATTCCAATTGAAGCTGCAATGATTGGGCAAAACTTGGCTCCAGGGTATAATCGTGATTTTATTAGTGAAGACTGGCCTTGGATGTCCAAAAAAATATGGGATGAAGTTCGCATAGAAGCCGAAGATTTAGCCAACTATGATCAACCCTTAGACATTACTGGATCTGATATTGATTTTAGAATGATTGACATTGCCTCTAATAATGCTATTGAAGCAGGTTTCGCTGATTTAATTAAGTGGAAACAGCGTCCATTAAGTAATTTCACAACTACTTCATTAGACGGTGTGATGATTGGAAATCCACCTTATGGTGAGCGTATTGGGGAAGTAGAAGTTATAAGAGATATGGTTAGTGATTTAGGACAAATCATGAATAATCATCCAACATGGTCTGTATATATGTTGTCTTCTATGGAAGACTTCGAAACAATGTATGGACGTAGAGCTACAAAAAAACGAAAATTATTTAACGGACCTATCCAAACTGAATATTATCAATACTGGGGTAAAAAATCACCTCGTGAGTAAGACTCAAAACGGATAGGTAAACCTATCCGTTTTGTTAGCGTTTGAAAGGGGATTAATATGAAAGAAAATTTACCATTTGCTTTATCCAAAGACCGTTCTTTCTTTGAGTCGCTAAGCGATTGGATAGGGGACGTTCTTTATGATGAATTACCAGAAAAGGGTTTTGAATCTAGGGATGAACAAATATTCATGGCGTTTCAAATTGAAAAATCGTTAAAAGAAAAAAGCGTTCTTTTTGCAGAGGCTGGAGTAGGTACTGGGAAGACGATTGCCTATTTACTACCTGCTATTGCATATGCTCGCTACACTGGAAAACCTGCGTTAATCTCATGTGCAGATGAAACATTGATTGATCAGTTAGTAAAAAAAGAAGGCGATATTCAAAAACTTCAAGATACACTTGGGTGGAATATTGATGTGCGTCTAGGAAAATCTCGTGACCAATATTTATGTTTAAAGAGATTTGAACTAGAACAAAAAACTAACACGGATGACTTCATGTTTCAAGTTGAAGAAAACATTCCAGATTTTGTTTATGGTCATCAATCCCTACAAAAAGTTTTTCCATATGGAGAGCGTAGTGCTTATCCGGATGTGACCGATGAAGATTGGCAAAAAATAAACTATCATCCAATTCAACAATGTGCTTCTTGTGACCTTCGCAATCGTTGTGGTCAAACAATTCATCGACAGAATTATCGTGAAGCAGCAGACCTAATTATTTGCTCGCATGATTTCTTAATGGAACATGTTTGGACAAAAGAATCACGTATACGTGAAGGCCAATTGCCCCTCTTGCCTGAAACCTCAATGATTATTTTAGACGAAGGACATCTATTAGAGTTCTCGGCTCAAAGAGCATTGACATATGAGGTGCAAAGTCAAACGCTAGTGTCATTAATAGATCGTGTTGCTCAAGATGGTGTACGTGAAAAAACATTGCGATTACTTGAAACATTACAAGATTCACACGACGACTTTTTTAAAGAGCTAATTGTGCATGCCTATGGAGAAGAAGGTGAACGTCTCCACATTAAAAAGACTGATCTTGTGCTTAACTTAGGGAATAAAATTGTTGGTTTAGTAGATCAAGTACTTGAAGAATTTGTGTTTGAGTCTGAACTTTATACGATTGACGAATACGATCTACGCATGTTTGAAGAATACTTAGAACAATATGTATTTTCTTTTAAACTATTTGTTCAAAAGAATGATGCGGTTGATTGGTTAGAAGAAAAAGATGGGTTAGAAACTCTAGTTATTATGCCACGTCTTGTAACAGAAATATTAAGTGAAAAACTATTTACAAATAAAGTACCTATTGTGTTCTCTTCAGCCACATTGTCTATTAGTAAAGATTTCACATATATTTCTGAAGCACTTGGTATTAAAAAATACCATTCTTTTAGTGTGCCTTCACCTTTTGATTATGATGAAGTCATGCAAATATTTGGACATTCCGTAGATAGCATAACAAAAGTCCAAAAAGTGAAAGAGCTACTCAAGCAATCAAATGAATCGACACTGCTATTGTTTAAATCGAAGCATGATATGATGAATTTTGAACAGTCTCTAACGGCAGAAGAAAGACATGGGATAGTTTTTGAAGGAGAACGCGAATTATCTTCAATTGTTCGTGATTTCCAGTCTGGACACATTTCAACAGTATGTTCATACCATCTATGGGAAGGTCTCGATTTACCTGAAGAGGCATTAACACGGGTAATTATTTTTGATTTACCATTCCCACCGAAAGATCCTTTATTTGAAGCGAAACGTGAATTTTCTAATAATCCTTTCAAAGAAGTCGACTTACCATTTATGTTACTTCGTCTTCAACAAGGCATCGGAAGACTTATTCGTACATCAGCAGATCATGGATCAATACATTTATTGTTAAATGAAGAAGAAAAACAATTAAGTACTTCATTTACTCACGTGCTGCCAGTTGGCATCAAATGGATTTAAAGAGACGTTTTTTGCTAGGAATTTCATCACACAAAATTTAATAATTACTACACAAATTGCATCGCACTTAGCGATGTTTTTTTGCGAGATTAAGAAACCACCATGGCTTACGTTTCACGTAAGCCACCATCTACTATGAAGAGTGATTTTCAAACAAAAGATAGGTAATAGTAAAACCCTTCAAAAAATTTGAAGGGTTTAGTTTGATTTTGGCTTTGTATCTACAATTGTTTTATACAAAAGTATATAAATTTAGGAAAGAACAGGACCAAAGGGAATTTGGTCCTGTTCTATGCGACGAAGCTGGCGGAGCGATGCAGGAGCAAAGGGAATTTGGTCCTGTTCTATGCGACGAAGCTAGCGCAGCGATGCAGGACCAAAGGGAATTTGGTCCTGTTCTTTGCGACGAAGCTAGCG
>NZ_ALJG01000240.1 GCF_000286315.1 Paenisporosarcina sp. TG20
TTTTAAAAATCAAAAAATCAATATAGTAAGTCTTCATATTTTATAAAATGAAAGTACCCAAGCCTATATTCCTGATAGGACTTCTACTGAAAAAGCATCTTGCGCTTCTAAAATAGGAAATCACGACTTACAATAATGGGTTAACGAGAATCAATTATAGAAATTCTGTTTTTCATGTAAGTCTCCATATACTTAAAATACCATGAACACTGGGTTCATGGCACTATAATTTTGTATACTTTCTTAACTTTTAAGAAAAACCGAGCAAAGTCGGACCGGTCCTTTAAGCAAGTATACAAAATTTTATGATCAGTTGAAAAGTATATATCAAACTGTATCAAATCTAGTGATTTCCGTTTACAGGCGAACGCATTCCGCGGGCGGTCCGTGAGCCTCCTCGGGCCAACAGGGTGTTTGTCACGAAGGCTTGGCCACACGACGTGGCGTTTCTTAGCCTTCGTTCCATTGTGCGCTCCCTGCGGGGTCTCACTGGAGTCGCCGCCTTTCACTGCAATCATTCACCTGGTAAAACATCAACAGTGATAACAACATGTTTTAAAAATAAAAATACTTGCACATAAATTAACTCGAATTACTAAACAAGAATGTATCACTGAATAAAACTCACTTTAACTGGAAATCATGATGAAACATGGGTTTTTAAAAAGGAAATCACGCCTTCATATTAATCGTTTTAAAGAGAGTAACGTCAAAGATATCTCATTTTTAGAATCATAGTCTTATATATTTAAAAACACCATGAACACGGGGTTCTTGCCATTCTAAATTCATATACTTTCTTATGTTGTAAGAAATTCGGGCAAAGTACGCCCGGTCCTTAATAAGACACCCTTCTATTTAAATTTAGTGATTTCCGTTACAACGCACTTTCATGTTTCGAAGCTAGCGTAGCGATGTAGAAACATGCGGACCCTTTCCGCGGGCTAGTGCAAAGCCCAATGTTATCAAGCTAAAGAGCCAAAACTCACAGCTCCCGTATCAAAGAAAACCTACTTTTAATCAATTACGACTATTTTCGGATTAGGAAAAAGGGCAATAGAATGCCCGGGGCTTGTTCCATCCAAGTTTTTCAAATCCTTGTGTTCTTTCTCTATAGTTTCATACAACGGTTATACCAGCCTCTCAACTTTACTTCCACTGACAATTCAAGAGTAAACCCTTAACATGAATCTAATTATTTAAGCTATAGAATGTAGTCTCTTTATACTCAAATAACCATAAACACCACGTTCATGGCATCCTGAATTTATACATTTTCTAATCTTTTGAAAAAAGAAAAGCGCCTCTTAAAAGAGACGCTTTTTTCTTATACTTTTTAATTATGCTTTTTGTCTTGATTTTGATACAGCATATACGATACTTGCTGCTAAGCCGCCCCAAATGATGACGACTCCAATTATCATCATAACAATTGCACTTGCTGTCATTTGAAGTCCCCCTTATTCATTATCATGTTGATATGCATCAACATCAGTATTTTTGTTCCATTTAATTGCACTAAATACAAAGCCTAAGATTATTGCACCTGCAGCAACAAACCATCCACAATAAAGAATGAAACTATTTGAATATCCTTCATAGTTACCAATAATTTCTCCATCAGCGTTAGTGTGTTCTTGTAATAGATTCATTTTTAATAAACCAAACATCATGTAACCTAATACTAAAGGTGTCACAAATTTCAAGCAAATATTCCACCATGCGCCTAAGCGAATGTCTGATACTGCATTTGCATGATCTTGGAATAATGGTAACTTTTTAAAGAACCAAGCGATTGCAATTACTTCAACTAAACCAATTGCAGCAACACCGAACTGATTGATGAAATAATCAGCAACATCTAGGAAGTATAAACCTCCATTTGTTGCAAATAAGAATGAAATAACTGCAGCAAGACCTACTCCTAAAGTAACTGCTTTGTTACGAGAAAGACCAAATTTTTCAGAAAAACCAGCTACATATGTTTCACATATAGATATTAGTGAAGTTATACCAGCTAATGTAAGTGATAGGAAGAATAAGACGCCAAACAGTCCGTTCATTCCTGGGAATTGGCTAATTATTTGTGGGAAGACCACAAAAGCAAGACCCACGCCCGCAGTTGCAACATCAGCTACTGCCACACCTTGTGAAGCAGCCATAAATCCTAGCGCTGAGAATACTCCTATACCTGCAAGTAATTCAAATCCTGAGTTTGCAAAACCTGTTATAAATGCATTATTTGTTATATCTGACTTTTTAGGAAGATAACTAGAATACGTAATCATAATAGCAAAAGCAATTGATAAACTAAAGAAAATGTGTCCGTATGCAGCAACCCATACTGCCGGGTTACTTAACTCGGAAAAGTTTGGTTCGAAAAATGCAGTCAAACCAAGTCCTGCTCCATCTAATGTAACCGCACGAATAACTACTAATAAGAAAAGAATTACTAATGTTGGAATGAAAATTTTATTAGCAAGTTCAATTCCTTTTTTAATACCTGCAAATAATATAATTAAAACAATAACCCAAACAAGTAGTAAAGGTATTGCTACTCCTGGTACTAATCCACCAGCTTCACCTGGTACATCTCCTAATTTTAAAACTGTACCAAATAAGAATCCTGCAGTATCTTCTCCCCATGCTTGGTTAACAGAATACACAGTGTATTTCATCGCCCATGCAATGATGACTGCATAGTATGTGGAGATTACAAAAGAAACAAATACTGCCCACCAACCAAGCCATTCAGCTTTTTTTCCGCCCATGCGGAAGAATGATAACGGTGCCGATCCACGATACTTATGTCCCATGGTGAATTCTAAAATAAGAATTGGAATACCTGCTGTTAAAAGAGCGAATAAGTACGGGATAAAGAAAGCGCCTCCACCATTTTCAAAAGCTACGTACGGAAAACGCCAAATGTTTCCTAGACCTACCGCGGAACCTACTGCGGCCAAGATAAAGCCTGCTCGTGATCCCCATTGAGAACGTTGTTCCATGTTATTTCCTCCCCTTTGGTTCGCTTCCCGAGTACTAATGTACTATTTAGAAGCTTTATTAATTTCAGATTATTTACTAATCTTAAAAATAGTATACTATAGTCAATCAACTTGTACATCTGTTTTTTAAAAAACATCTGTTAAAAGTATAGGGAATAACGGTATGAACCTACTTTTTGGTCCATTCTTATTTAAAAATTGATCTATTATTCCAATATATTGCACAAAATAGTATTATTTGAATAATAATTACCCTTTGGTATCGTTAAAACATTTTAGTACTTAATACCCTTTCGGATTAGCATATGATTTACAGCCCTCAAACAGGCTGTAAATCATATATAAGACCAATAATATATTTTGATCTTTTGCAGTAATCTCTACGGTGTGACTGAAGGTTTCATTGGTACTTCTACTTGAGGTGCGGACCCTTCCCCTCCTCTAGTATAAATTTGAGGAACTGGACTAGAGATTATTCCAAGGGCAACTGGAATTTTCTGTTCGATTACTGTTATTTTTGTTGCTAGAGGAACAATAACTTGCACATTGACTGTTATAATAATACTGACATCTATCAATGCGTTGTTTATTCCAAATTCAGTTATATCATAAACTACGTTTGACTGTAAGTTTCCAATAATGTGAAATCGTATCGGAATTTTAGGTCCCAAGTTTCCAATGAGAGGAATATTAGTAGCTTGACCTAGGGGGACGAGAAATACTATCCCACCATTATCCTCCATTGCATCCGGATCATATTCTATATCATCTAATATAGGTAAATTGTCTAAGTTGCCTTTTTCAGCTTGCTCTAACTGTGTTTGTACCATTGTGGTTATTTCAGCTTGAACTTGACTTATAACCGCAGTATTAAATTGATTGGTAACTGTTGTATTAGGTGAATCCGAAGGGACTTCTACTATGATATCTTTTGCGTCCATTAAATCTGCATTACGAGAGATTATGGCCCTGCTAACTACAAGTGAAGCTACTTTTTTTGATTGTACCTCAGCGTATTGTAAGTAGATTGGGGTTAAGCGAACATTTACAAGATAAAACATTAAGGCAACCGAAATGACGACAAAAACAAATAATATTGGAAGAATGTTTTTGCCCTTCCAGGAACTTGTTCTTTTAGATACATTACGTAATTTCACAAAAAGCCTCCTACGTCATGTTACGACAAGGAGGTTTTAAATATGACTATAACATTTGCTGTTTTTGTCCATATCCAACTACAACATCACGAATGAATTCAGACATAAAATAAGTCTTTGACAGCTCTTTAAAAGTAGGATAAAAATGACCAAAAGTGAACATATCAACCGTAGCTAAACGAACGATTTCAAATGGTTCTATCCGTTTACTCTGAACAAATAAGACTTGATCAATAACTTGAAATTGATGAGTAATTATTTTCCCGATAACTACACCTCTAAACCCTAAACCCTTAATCTCTAGATTTGGCCAATCTTCATTTTGCGATAACATATAAATTTCTTTTAACTCTTTGCCTGTCAGTTCAATTACACATGGATTAATCGGGTGTGGTAGCATTTTATGAATATCAAAATATGTAACTGCCTCTGCATTTAAATCTGTCAGAAATAATCCAGCATTAAACAAAGCACAATCGGCTTGGCAAAATGATGTTAAAGCATCTCCGAAATAGGTAGATAAAGGAGATTCTTTGAACCACTCCTTTTGAAGAAGTTTCGTTTGGTAAAATGCAATTTCTTTCAAATTTTTTTTTCCGATTTGTTCTAGTTCTTTTATGAAAGCTTTTTCATTAGGTTGTTTATACAATTCATTAATATCATATAAAAGGGCTTGTTTTTTTATAATTAATTTTTTTTCTATATCATAATCAATTGTAACATGACCAACATAATTCCCGAATTTACCTGCGGCGGCTAACAAAGAGTTATTGATTAATTTCCCCTTATGTAAAATATGATGTGTGTGTGCACCAAAAATCACATCAATATCCTGAAATTGTTCAGCCATTACCTCATCAATGTGTATCCCTAAATGAGACATACAAATTATTATATCTGTTTGTACCTTTAATTCCTCTAATTGAATTTTCAAAGTTTCAAACGCATTGTTTACCTGCCACCCCAATTGCTTATAAAATTGAGTATATTCGGATGTTAATGCTGTTACACCAATTCTAGTTCCATGGATAGTTGTTAAAATAGTTGTTTGTACTAACCAATCAGGAATTTCCCCATCGTGCTCAACCAAGTTTCCAACGACCACTTCAAATTGAGCATCACGATAAAGTCCTTCTAATTCTTTGTGTGAAAGAGTAATTCCTTCATTATTTCCAATGGTCGCAACGTCATATTTCGCTTTATTTAAAAGATCAACATTTCCTCTACCTAATGTTCCTTCTGTAAAAATATGTGAACGATCCATATGATCGCCGATATCTAGTGTGAAACTTGACTCACCTTCTTCAATATGCCATTTTTTCCGTGTTGTCATAAGTTCATGAATTCGTGGCCAATGTTGAAAATGACTGTGCAAATCATTAGTATGGTAAAAATGTATGGATTCAATCATTCGATCAACTCCTTATCCCGTTAACCCGCTCACTATGGAACGGACACCGAGTAATAGTAAGATTATACGCAATACAACCACTAATGTTTCCGATTTTATACGTTGATTTAAGGTTGCACCGATTTTTGCTCCAATAAAAGCAGCTGGTATAACTGGAAGTGTATATAGCCATGGTACATTCCCTAATGAAATATGGCTAGCCGTATTCACTAAAGCTGATAAAAAAATAAAAATTCCTAAAAGAAAGAGTCGCTGGGTGCTAAAATACATCTTCTCCCTTAAATCTTCCCTAATCCCATTGTTCAATATCATATCTTGAACGACCCCCACTTACCGCCCAAAAACAGAGCGTTTGAAGTGGGGGATTCCGGGGCTAAAGTGACTATTGTCACTTGTTAATCCGGCTAACTCCCGCCGACCTGCGGGTTCTTTAAAACAATGTGCCTCGCGGTACCGGTCTTTGCTTATGTGGCGGAGACCATTTTTTTCGCTTCATTTAAGATATTAATCGCGGCATTATGGTCACGATCGTGCGATGCGCTACACGTAGAGCAAGTCCATTTGCGAATGGTTGTATTGCCTTTTAGCGCAGGATTGATATCACTGCAGGCAGAACACATCTGCGTGGACGGGAAATAACGGTCCACTTTAATGAGCGTTCTTCCGTAGGACTTGCATTTATACGTAAGTAGTTCTTTGAGCTTACCCCAACTTGCGTGTGCGATACTGTTTGAATATTTTCTTGCCTCAAGCATTTGTTTTACATCAAGATCTTCCATTGCGATCGTTTGGTTATCACGAACGAGACGGTAGGTTAATTTATGCAAATGATCAAGTCTTGTGTTATAGATTTTTTGATGTAACTTCGCCATTTTACGGCGTGTCTTTTCCCTCGATGAAGAACCTTTTTGTTGCCTGGAGAATTTTCTCTGCAAAAAGGTTAAGCGCTTTTTATAAGAACTGTACCGTACCGGTACAGGCAGGTGGTTGCCATTAGAATCTGTGATCAGACTTGTGAGACCCACATCAATGCCGAGGGCATCATTTGTTGCTTTTGGGACTATTTTTGATGAAAGCAATTCACACGTAAACGTAATATACGTTTTACCCAAATTATCTGTTTCCACCTGAACGGTTTTAATATCGCCTTCAATTTCGCGTGTTTTTTTGAATCTGATGAGGTGATTGCACTTTGGCAGTTTCACATAATGTTTGTTATCGATTTGGACCAGTTTGATATTTTCGTTTGTCATTTTTGTTGTAAAGGACTTTTTACTGTGCCTTTTGCTTTTGAAACGTGGATACCCCTTAAAATCCCACACCTTTGGTGAGAGTGAAGGAATCATTTTAACTTGTTTGATGAAACTTTTTTTCATTTGTTTTCCTTTTGTTTTTTTAAAACAATCGAACCCTTCAAATAGGTCCTCTACCGCTTTTTGCAAGATAATCGAATCGACTTCTTCTAAAAATGAGAATGCCACTTTCCATTGAGGGATTTGTTTCACTACCTCATTTTTTGTAGGAAAAGAGCCCGTTTTCTCCCAAGCGTGATTCACATATCCAAGCGCTTGGTTAAACGTCCATCGGGTGCAGCCAAATGACTGTGCGAAAAACGGTTTCGGCGCTGTATGATCGAACACTCTAAATTTATAGGCTTTCTTTGGCAGATCATTTGTTCTTTTTGCCATCTGACTGCACCTCCTTTATGAGAATATATGTTCCCCCTTCATTATAGGTGTTTTCCGGAGGAAAAACCAACTTTTCACTTTCATTGGGAGGGATTTTTGTTGGCACAGAACTGGCGATTCATCCCCCACTTACTCGCTTATGCTCCTTGAAATGGAGGTTTTCTCGCCATTTTAGATAAATTATTACCAAACAAAAAAACCCCACCCGAAGGTAAGGTTTTATAAGAAGACTATTAGCCGATAGAACCTTCCATTTCGAACTTAATTAGACGGTTCATTTCAACTGCATACTCCATTGGTAATTCTTTTGTAAATGGTTCAATGAAGCCCATTACAATCATTTCAGTTGCTTCTTGTTGTGAAACACCGCGGCTCATTAAGTAAAACAATTGCTCTTCAGATACTTTTGAAACTTTAGCTTCGTGTTCTAAAGAAACATTGTCATTTAATATTTCGTTATAAGGAATTGTATCTGAAGTTGATAAGTTATCCATTATTAACGTATCACATTCAATGTTTGAACGAGCTCCTGAAGCTTTTGGTCCAAAGCGAACGACTCCACGATATGTGACTTTTCCGCCTTGCTTAGAAATCGATTTAGACACAATCGTTGAAGAAGTGTTTGGAGCTAAGTGAATCATTTTAGCACCAGCATCTTGATGCTGACCTTTACCTGCTATGGCAATCGATAATGTCATACCACGTGAACCTTCACCTTTTAAGATGACGGCTGGGTATTTCATTGTCAATTTAGAACCGATGTTACCATCAATCCATTCCATCGTTGCATTTTCATCACAAACTGCACGTTTAGTAACTAAGTTATACACGTTGTTTGCCCAGTTTTGTATCGTTGTGTAACGGCAATATGCGTCTTTTTTAATAATGATTTCAACAACCGCACTGTGAAGTGAGTTTGTTGTATACACTGGTGCTGTACAACCTTCAACATAGTGTACATGTGCACCTTCATCAACGATGATAAGCGTACGCTCAAACTGGCCCATATTTTCCGAGTTAATGCGGAAGTATGCTTGTAATGGTGTTTCTACTTTAGTGTTAGGTGGCACGTAGATAAAAGATCCACCTGACCATACTGCTGAGTTTAATGCTGCAAACTTATTATCTGTATTTGGAATAATGGTACCCCAGTGTTTTTTGAAGAGTTCTTCATTTTCGCGAAGAGCTGCCCCAGTATCTTTGAATATAATTCCTAGATCAGTAAGTTCTTGTTTCATGCTATGGTAAACGACTTCAGATTCATATTGAGCAGAAACTCCTGATAAATATTTTTGCTCTGCTTCTGGAATTCCAAGTTTATCAAACGTACGTTTAATTTCCTCTGGCACTTCATCCCATGAAGTTTGAGTCGCTTCTGATGGTTTTACATAATACGTAATTTCATCGAAGTTCAGTGGAGCTAAATCTCCACCCCATTGTGGCATTGGTTTTGAATAAAAAATTTCCAAAGATTTTAGACGATAATCCAACATCCATTGAGGTTCTTCTTTCATATTTGAAATTGTTTCAACGATTTCACGAGTTAAACCACGTTTTGAACGGAAAATAGAAACGTCCTTATCATGGAACCCGTATTTATAATCTCCAATTTCAGGCATTTTTTTAGCCATCATCTTTCCTCCGTTCTATTACGAATGTGATTCGTTTTCGACACCTTTTTCCATGGCTTTCCAAGCCAGTGTTGCACATTTAATACGAGCAGGGAACTTGGTTACACCAGAAAAAGCTTCAATATCCCCTAAATCAATTGACTCGTCAATTTCTTTCCCCAACATCATATCAGAAAATATTGTTGAAAGTTTTAAAGCATATTCTACAGGTTCACCTTTTATAGCCTGTGTCATCATGGATGCAGATGACATTGAAATAGAACATCCTTCACCGTCAAACTTTACATTTTCAACTATCCCATTCGATACTTCCATTGTTAAACGAATACGGTCACCGCATGTAGGGTTATTCATATCAATTGTCATACTTCCATCTTCAAGCGATCCCTTGTTTCGGGGATTTTTGTAATGATCCATAATGACTGTTCTATATAACTGATCTAAGTTACTATATGCCATCGTTAAAATACTCCTTTGCTGTGTTAAGTCCCTCTACTAACCGGTCTATATCATCTTCCGAGTTGTATAAATAGAAACTTGCACGAGCAGTTGCTACTACCTGTAACCACTTCATCAGTGGTTGAGCACAATGATGTCCAGCGCGAACTGCTATCCCGTTCATGTCAAGAACCGTCGCCAAATCATGGGGATGAACATCATCTATGTTAAATGTAACAATACCTGCTCTTTTACCAGGATCTTTCGGTCCGTACATCGTTAAGCCATTTATCGTCGACATACGCTCCATCGCATAAGCTGCGAGTTCATGTTCATGCTTTTCAATTTCGTCAAGACCAATTTCTTCTAAGAAGTCTATTGCTGCTGCTAAACCTACAGCTCCAGCAATAATGGGAGTTCCACCTTCAAACTTCCAGGGAAGCTCTTTCCAAGTTGATTCATACAACCCAACGAAATCAATCATCTCGCCTCCGAATTCAACTGGTTCCATCTGCTCAAGTAATGCCTTCTTGCCATATAACACACCGATTCCAGTAGGACCGCACATTTTATGACCAGAAAATGCGAAGAAATCACAATCCAAATCTTGTACATCAATGCGTAAATGAGGCGCTGCTTGTGCACCATCCACCATCATAATAGCTCCATTTTCATGAGCAATTTGTGCAATTTCTTTGATTGGGTTCATTGTTCCTAGAACGTTGGAAACATACATAATTGATACAATTTTAGTGCGTTCCGTAATCGTTGCTCGAACTGTTTCTAAAGACAATGTTCCGTCTTCTTCTAAATCTACGTATTTTAATACGGCTCCTTTAGCTTTAGCTAATTGTTGCCAAGGAATGATATTTGAGTGATGCTCCATATACGAAATAACGATTTCATCGCCTTCTTGTACATTTGCAACTCCATAGCTTTGTGCCACCATATTAATTGCTGTAGTTGTCCCACGCATGAAGATTATTTCTTGCGTTGACTTTGCAGAAATAAAGTTGCGTACTTTTTCCCGCGCACCTTCGTAACTTTCAGTTGCTCGATTACCCAGTGTATGAACTCCACGATGTACATTAGAATTATCGAATTCATAATACTTCTTTAGTGCTTCAATAACTTGAATGGGTTTCTGAGATGTTGCTGCACTATCAAGATAGACAAGTGGATAACCGTTTACCTCTTGATTTAAGATGGGAAAATAGCTTCTTAAGTCTTTGTTAATCATTAGCGCACTTTCCTTTCAATAACCTCCGCCAGTTGCTTTTTAACGCTTTCAATCGGCAAAGCATTGACAACTGGTGCAAGGAAACCATGAACAACTAATCGTTCGGCATTTTGTTTTGAAATTCCACGACTCATTAAGTAGTAAAGTTGAAGTGGGTCTACACGACCTACAGATGCTGCGTGTCCTGCAGTAACGTCATCTTCGTCTATTAGTAAGATTGGATTTGCATCTCCACGTGCTTTTTCATTTAACATCAATATTCGTGATTCTTGTACTGCATTTGCTTTTGTAGCACCATGTTCGATTTTACCCACTCCGTTAAATATAGAAGAAGCTTCATCTTTCATGACGCCGTGTTTTAAAATATATCCTTCAGAGTGTTTTCCCCAGTGAATTATCTTAGTAGTAAAGTTTTGCTTTTGTTTTCCTCGTCCAACTGTAACCATTTTAGTATCTCCATAAGATCCTTCGCCTATTAAGTGGGTTATGTTTTCGGAAATGGTATACCCATCATTCATTAAGCCAAGAGCCCAATCAATACGTGCGCTACGATCGGCAATTCCTCGACGATTCACATACGTTGTTAGGCCTTTTGCTAAAACATCAACAGCTCCGAAAGTAATACGTGCATTATCTTTAGCAAGCACTTCAGAAACAATGTTTATAACTCCGTGTCCTTCTGGAACAGTTGAAAGGTAGTTTTCTACATAAGTGACTGAGCTATTCTTATCTGCTACAACAATCGTATGGTTGAACAGAGAAGCTTGGTCATTATCATGTAAGAAAACAACTTGAATTGGTTCAACTAACTCAACATTTTTTGGCACGTATACAAATACACCACCATTTAGTAAAGCCGCATGTAGACTAGCAAGCTTATGCTCATCGGTTTTCACACCGTTCGTCATAAAGTATTTTTGGACAAGTTCACCATGTTCACGTACAGCTGTGAAAATATCAGTAAAAACAACACCCTGATCTTTTAATTCATCTGAAATTTGTAAAAATGCAGGTGTATTATTGCGTTGTATATAGATGCTTTTTTGATTTTCTGTAACAATGGCTTTCACTTCATCCGGTAGATCAGCTAGTGAAGCGAATATATCACTTTCTACTGTATGAACTGGGAACTTTGTGAAATTCCAATTATCAATTTTTGTTTTGTCTGGTTTCGGCATTGGCAAATTTTCTGCCGCCTGAAAAGCTTGTACACGATATTCAGCAAACCAAGAAGGTTCTTGTTTCACCGTTGAATAGGAGCGTACATCTTGTTCGGTTAATGCCAGTTTTGTTTCAACCGTCATGGTGTATGTCTCCTTTCCTTAAGCTTCTTGACCTACAGTCTCGTCTTCGATTCCTAATTCTTCTTTAATCCAGTCATAACCTTCAGCTTCTAATTTTTGAGCAAGTTCAGGTCCTGCGGATTTCACTATTCGACCTTGCATGATTACATGGACATGGTCCGGTGTAATATAGTCAAGTAAACGTTGGTAATGGGTGATTATTAAGCAACCAAAACCTTCTCCACGCATTTGGTTAATTCCTTTTGAAACGACCTTAAGTGCATCGATATCAAGACCAGAATCAATCTCATCGAGGATTGCAAACTTAGGTTTAAGCATCATAAGTTGAAGGATTTCGTTGCGTTTCTTTTCCCCACCAGAAAAACCTTCATTTAAATATCGTTGTGCCATTTCTTCATCCATTTCAAGGTATCCCATTTGCTTATCAAGCTCACGAATGAATTTCATGATAGAAATTTCATCACCTTCTTCACGACGTGAGTTTATCGCAGAACGTATGAAATCAGCATTGGTAACGCCAGTGATTTCACTTGGGTATTGCATCGCTAAGAAAAGACCTGCTTGAGCTCGTTCATCTACTGCCATCTCAAGAACATCTTCTCCGTCTATTGTTATAGAACCTGAAGTTACTTCATATTTAGGGTGACCCATAATCGCTGAAGCTAAAGTTGACTTACCAGTACCATTTGGACCCATAATTGCGTGAATTTCATTTGTATTAATTGTAAGGTTTACACCTGTTAGGATCTCCTTACCATCAATGGCAACGTGAAGATCTTGAATTACTAAATTCGACATTTTTCTACCTCCGTAATTTATAAATGAATCAAAAATCTCATTTTTATTTATTATCATTCTAATCTTAACTGAATTATCTAGCCCATGCAAATCTTTAAGACATACCACTTTCTATATAAAAATTGTCACTAGCGTTGCATTAAAA
>NZ_ALJG01000241.1 GCF_000286315.1 Paenisporosarcina sp. TG20
CTATCTTATAAAGGACCGGGCATACTTTACCCGGTTTTGCTTAATAAATCCAAGGCTTGTATAAAAATAACGTTTTAGAATACTCATGTTCAACTTGATTAACTTGACTGAATATTTTTTTATTGCATTAATGAAGAAATATTTGTAAAATATTGAAAAGGGGGAATATATATATTAACTGCTTACAAAGATGACAAAGAAATTTTCACAATAACAAGACTGATGACTAAAGAACAATTAGTGTATTTGCGAAACACGAGTCAATTTAAATGCCCTCAGTGCGATAGCCCACTTCGCTTGAAAATAGGGAAAATCGTGATCCCCCATTTCGCTCATATCGTTTTAACAGATTGCTTATCTTCATTTTCAGAAAGAGAATCTCCCACACATTTAATTGGAAAACAGCAGCTTGCCGAATTCTTTACACGTGTAGGATGTATCGTTTCGGTTGAAGCATATTTACCAAAAATATCACAACGACCCGATTTATTAGTTAAAAAAAATAAAAGATCATTTGCAATCGAATTTCAATGTAGCGTTATTCCAATAGTAGATATCGAGAAAAGAAATCTAGGCTATTCTAAAGTAAACACTCGTTCAATTTGGATGCTGAGGACACCCTTGAATATATATAAGGATTCAAAAGGTATTACATATATAAAATTATCAAGGTTTATGCAATACTTCATTACCAATGAGACAACAACTGCTACTTTAATCACATATAATCCTTCAACTTCTGAATTTATTTATATTAGTCATTTAATGCATTTAAATGATACGGCTTTTGTTGCAAAGATTAGTGCTCTATCCATTGAGCAACAAACTTTTCCTTTTGCTCAAGTAAAAACACTCACTACAGCAGAAAGAGCCGAATATTGGAACATGTTCAAATATAAACGATCAAGATCTCTTCATAATCGCATTATGTCTGGGAAATTTGGGGCGATGGATAAGTTTTTAAAAAATTGTTACGAACAACGTATAGTACCTGAAGATATGCCTTTATTTGTTGGTTTCCCTATAAAAGGGTCTGAAGTAATACAAAACAATCTAATTGAATGGCAATTAGCACTTTTAATTTCATTTAAAGAAAAACATATGGATTTTAATTGTATAACCAACGAGTGGATTGAATCGTTTATAATATTACATTGTAAAGTAGCTGATACGGATAAAGCAAAAACAGTTATTAGCCATTATTGTCGTTTACTCCAATTCATTAACTACAAGATAGATGTACCGATATCTCAACAACAGATTAGTGAATCAATATTAATAAATTATTTTAATGGGGAAAAGTTGCAAATAGATGTGATAGTTGAGAGAATATAGTGGTTATTCCCATAGTACAATAAGTTATTTAAGGAGGAACAATGAATGACTAACGAAACTAAAAATAAAGTCCTGACTCGTAAGGAAGTACCAACAGAATTAACATGGAAGCTTGAAGACATCTTCGCAAGTGACCAAGCCTGGGAAAGTGAATACCAAGAAGTAAGCACGCTTGCAGAAGAATCAGATACTTTTAAAGGGACTTTTGGAAGTGGTGCAGAAGCATTATACAAGGCATTGGTATATCAAGATGAGGTATCAGAACGAATTCATCGTTTGTATACCTATTCTCATATGCGCTACGATCAAGATACAACGAACAGTCATTACCAAGCAATGGATAGCCGCATTAAAACATTGCTTGTCAAAGTTTCTACGGGCCTATCCTTTATGACACCTGAAATTTTATCTTTAAGTGAGTCAAAAGTTTTAAGTTACGTAGAAGAACATGAAGGTTTACAATTATATAAACAGGCGCTAAAAGAAATAAACGAAATGCGCCCTCATATATTACCAGCCGAACAAGAAGCATTGCTTGCCCAAGTGTCGGAAGTGACAAATGCATCTTCTGAAACATTTAGTATTTTAAACAATGCCGATCTAGAATTCCCATCCATAAAAGATGAGAATGGGGATGAGCTTGAATTAACTCAAGGAAGGTATGTACGCTTTTTAGAAAGCGGAGATCGTCGTGTCCGTGAAGATGCATTCCGAGCGATGTACGGCACATACGGAAAATTCCGTAATACTTTTGCATCAACCCTTGCCGGAAATGTAAAACGAGACAATGTGAATGCACGTGTACGAAACTATAAGTCTGCTCGTCATGCTGCGATGTCAGAAAATCAAATACCTGAACAAGTGTATGATAACTTAGTTAATACTGTGAATAAAAATCTGCACCTTTTGCAACGTTACGTGTCATTACGCAAGAAAGTTTTAGGTCTGGACGAGTTGCATATGTGGGATCTCTATACCCCGCTTGTTAAAGAAACAAAAATGGAAATTCCTTATGAAGAAGCTAAAAACATTATGCTAAAAAGCTTTGCTCCACTTGGTGAAGAATATGTGTCAACCGCTACTAAAGGACTTGAAAATCGTTGGGTGGATGTGGTTGAAAATAAAGGAAAACGTTCTGGGGCATATTCATCAGGCTCATACGGAACTAATCCATACGTTTTAATGAACTGGCAAGACAATGTAAATAACCTATTTACTCTGGCTCATGAATTCGGTCATAGTTTACACAGTTATTATTCACGCGAAAACCAACCATATGTATATGGAAATTATTCGATATTTGTAGCTGAAGTTGCATCAACCTGTAACGAAGCGTTGTTAAATGAATATATGTTACAAACAATTGATGATGAAACTAAACGTATTTACTTACTAAATCATTGGTTAGAAGGATTCCGTGGTACGGTATTTCGTCAAACCATGTTTGCAGAATTTGAACATTTAATTCATCAGTTGGACCAAGACGGGATAGCATTAACTGCAGATAAACTAACAGAAGTATATTTTGAATTAAATAAAAAATACTTTGGTGATGACATTGTGGTAGATGAAGAAATTGGTCTTGAGTGGGCTCGAATTCCACACTTCTACTATAACTATTATGTATATCAATATTCTACTGGCTATAGCGCAGCGGTAGCATTAAGCAATCAAATTTTATCAGAAGGTCAGCCAGC
This sequence comes from Paenisporosarcina sp. TG20, assembly GCF_000286315.1. Classification (GTDB taxonomy): domain Bacteria; phylum Bacillota; class Bacilli; order Bacillales_A; family Planococcaceae; genus Paenisporosarcina. The sequence goes on from NZ_ALJG01000241.1 coordinate 3,033, forward strand.
AGTAGATCGTTATATAAATAAATTTTTAAAAGCCGGTAGTTCAGATTCACCGATTGAAGTATTGAAAAAAGCAGGTGTTGATATGACATCATCTGCGCCAATAGAGGAAGCATGTAAAGTATTTGAAGAAAAACTAGCAGAACTAGAAGGTTTATTATTAAAATAATCTCTTTATTAAATTATACTGTTAATTGTTAATGACTGATACTATCCGTGGGGGGCAGTGATCTTCCTCAAGCGAACAGAATGTTGGTTACGAAGGGTTGGCCTCCCGAGTAGCGTTCTTTCGTTCCATTGTGCTCCTGTGGTCTAATTTGGACAATATTTCCCCACTGGAGTCCCCACCATTGACTTGAATTACCTATAATTAAAAAATTAACTGTAATATAACATAGCTAAAGTAGTTGAGATAAAGACCTTCATTCTAATAGAGTGAAGGTCTTTAAACTACTATTTCGAAATAACATTAACTTTTATTTGAAATTTATTAATTTTACCTGTTGCACTTAATTTATGACGATTTTGTGAAAAAGATTGTGAAAAATTGATTTATTAACTATGTTATGATATCTTAAAGATGTGAAAAAAATCACATACAAACTTACACCCCTTTGTTTGAACGTGAACATTTCTCCCATCCCCTTTGTGATAAAAACCACCTATCTAGAAATGGAATAGGTGGTTTTTAATTACATCAACATACTATACTATACGATTAGTATTGATAGAGATAGGAGGGGGTTATTAAAGAGCTGATTTAAGAATTATTACTACTATTAACGAGACACGAGTGAAAAAGCATAATAGGGAATCCAGGCATCTTCCCAGATTATTTGACACCTTTAAATAGAGATTTCTTGTATGAAAACTATTATTCAAAGAGAAACTAAAAAACACCCTCGAACACTGTACTTATAAGTACAGTGTTCGAAGGTGTTTTATTTAACTTCATTGTTATCTAGACATTAAAGAAGACATGCGATGAGTGTTATTGTTTTCTTGAGAGTACGTTTTGAGGCGCCAATGATTGGTATCGACTAATGGAATTCTTTCTAGTTGTTGCAATAACATTCGTTTTTTTAATTCACATTCCGCCGCATATTTTGTAACTCCATAAATGGAAGCTATTTCATTTGTAGACAAACTTTGATAGCGGAGAAAGAGTTCATCGAGTGTTGGGGGGTCTTGTGGAAACAATTCCATATCCAACATTTCAGCTAAAACTTTCTCATAAACTTTATAAGAATAAAGTCCGGTAATTTTTAGACCCTCGTCCTCGATATGCTCATTAAAAAATACAATGCTTGGAGATTCATTAACATTCATCTCACGACTAATGTAGAGATCACACTGAAATGCACGTTTTGCTTCGTTTGAATAAATATCAGATTTGAATTCTTGTATATCTAACTGTGCTTGCTCTGCAATAGATATTAAACTAGAATAAGTAGCTACACTTTTTGTATCTAAAAATAGTTGTTCTTGTAATTTTTGAAGAAACCGCATTCCTACACGTTTTCCTTGAAGTTCTGCAGCTTTAATTGCTATTGATGGAAGTGAGGAATGTGTAAAATCATCATCATTTATAGATTCATTTTTACATAATAAGTTAAGGTTAGAAAGCTTTGTGCTTAAAACTAAACGTAAAGTGAAATACTGTTCATATTCCACTTGTAATTTCCGTAAAATTGGTTGTAAATCAAAGCATGAAGAACACAAGGGATCAATAAATGCGTAAATCTCAATTGGCTTTGTTGAGCTTATAGAAACAACCGGTGCGCTTGGTATTTGCAGGTTATTCACACGATTTCCTCCTCAGGATTAGGCAGGTTGGTCATATGATGGGCGGTCAGTACAAGCCGATTATAGAAGTCGTCACGAATTTTTCCTTCCAGTTTCACCTCATCCATTGCAAGTGCCATACACTCGAGCCAAGCCTGGGCTCTATCAGGTGTGATGGGAAAATGCATATGTCGAGCACGTAACATAGGGTGCCCATGTTCTTGTGAATATATATTAGGTCCGCCTAGATATTGTGTCATGAATTGTTTTTGTTTACGAGCGGTTTCCGTAAAGTCTTCTGGGAATATAGGCTTAAGCTTTGGATGTACCGCGACTTTTTCGTAAAATGTATCAATAAGTTGCGACAATTTATCCGGACCGATTTCCTCATAAGGGATTATAGGTTTTCGAGTCAATATTATGAACTCCTTTGCTTTAGCTGTATCTCCATTCTATCAACCTCACGAATTTTTCACAAATAAATCGATTCCTATAAATTTAACACTTCATGGAAATTAAGGACGTTATCATAGAATGAACTTACATTGTATTACTTATAATTTGCTGCTTTCATGAATCTTGCAATTTTTTTCATTGTTGGACGTTTTGGGATTTTAAAAGTATTAAGTAATTCATTGAAGTGTTTTTGCCCTTTCGATAGATCGTTTACTTCATATTCTACTTCAAAATCAATATGATCCAAATATTCAGAACGATCGAGAACAAGCAGGCCATCTTTATAGGCTATTTCAGCACGTTTAGTACTAAGAGTGCCAAAAGGAATCAAAATTTTAGGTAACTGTTGAAATTCATTATAAATTCCGGGTTTTATCTCGCCTTTATTAAGTATCTTAGCTCGTTCAATATTAGAAATTAATTGAGTTGTTTCGATCATAGTATGGGTATTCTCCCCAGGTTCTTTTAATGTTAATTCATTTCGTTCGCCAAGAACCCTTAAACGAAAAGCCTTGAAAGCGTCACGTAACTGGTAATCTACGGTGTCAAAGTAAGTATTTGTTTGCAATTGAAAGTCTTGATCCGCAATGCCAAATTCATTGCATAATTGATCAAACTCTTCTTCTTGCAATAGATTTTTAAATTCTATTTCTTTCTGAACTGTCACTACGAAATCATCTCCTTATATACTTATTATCCTTGAAAATTTGCAAACTGCAACATATGAGCAGCTGTGATAAAATAATAGGTAGTAAAGATTGAAAGGAAGAGCTACATTGCGTAAAACTTATACTGTAATTAACGGTGTTAAAAATGGGTCAGAAATTCGCTTTTTATTAGAAGAAGATTCCTCAGGTCATGAAGTTAAAGCAGGAGGTCAGTTAATTACGGATTCAGAGAAAAATGCTTTCGTTTACTTAATGGATGATACAGTTGGCTATACACATATACAATTTCCCAAAGCAGTATGGTCATTACTTGCAGATTCTCTTGTTGCAGATAAAGAACCAGTTTTAGTTTGGGGGAAGAAGGATATTTCACTCGATAATTTTCGGGAAGAGCTAAACATGCTTATTTTTAATATTGAAGGAAACCACAATTATGGCGAAGAATTTTCTACTGCCGTTGAAGAAGTGTTTAAAGAACGTCTTTCTACACAATAATCTTTTTTTATTATAACAACACGCTATATCAATGTCAGGGGGGACTTGTTATGGGGCAATGGGACCGTTTTTTAGAGAATTACAAACAAGCGGTAGACGAATTGAAAGTTAAATTTAAAGGCATGCGGACACAATATGAAATTGAAAATACAAACTCACCTATAGAGTTTGTTACTGGACGAGTAAAACCAATTGCAAGTATCTATGATAAAACGCTTGAAAAAGGAATAGCATTTGAACCATCCGCTAATTTAAGCCAAGAACTGCAAGATATTGCTGGTCTACGCATTATGTGCCCATTTGTTGATGATATTGAAAAGGTGGTCAAATTATTACGTGATCGTCACGATATCATAGTTGTAGAAGAACGTGATTATATTTCACATGAAAAACCAAGTGGCTATCGTTCTTATCACATGATCGTTGAGTACCCTGTTCAAACCATTCATGGAAAAGTTCACATATTAGTAGAAATACAAATTCGCACTTTAGCAATGAATTTCTGGGCATCTATTGAACATTCATTAAACTACAAATATAAAGGAATATTTCCAGAAGAAATAAAAAATCGTTTGCAAAGTGCCTCTGAAGCAGCAAATCGTTTAGATGAAGAAATGTCACTAATACGAACTGAAATCCAAGAAGCACAAAAATACTTTAGTGACTATAAAGAGGGTGGAAATGTGAATTTCCCATCAAACTCTTAAGAAAGTGGGAAGTGTTGATGAAATTTGCTATACAATCACGCAATGATGAACACTCAAATGAACTAATGGCTCGTGCTAGAACATACTTAACCGATTTTGGATTAGTGTGGGATGAAGAATCACCTGATATTGTCATTTCCATTGGTGGAGATGGGACGTTATTACATGCCTTCCACCGATATCGCGAACAACTATCTACAGTAGCATTCGTAGGAATTCATACAGGCCATTTGGGGTTTTATGCTGATTGGAAACCTGCTGAAATCGAAAAATTAGTGATTTCCATTTCTAAAAAAGATTTTGAAGTTATAGAATACCCATTACTTGAAGCAACAATTAATTTCAAAAAAAATGATGAGCAAAATATTTATTTAGCATTAAACGAAAGTACCATTAAATCTCCTGATGTTACTTTAGTAATGGATGTGGAATTAAATAATAGCCATTTTGAACGCTTTCGTGGCGATGGTTTATGTATGTCCACACCTTCTGGGAGTACAGCTTATAACAAAGCACTTGGTGGAGCAGTGATTCATCCTTCATTTGAAGCTATTCAGTTAACGGAAATGGCATCCATCAATAATCGAGTGTTTCGAACAGTAGGGGCTTCATTGGTGTTACCAGCTCATCATAAATGTGTATTAAAACCTGTAAAAGCAGCTGATTTTATGGTGACAATTGATCATATACAATTGTCACTTAAAGATGTTAAATCCATCCAATATCGTGTGGCAAATGAAAAAGTAAGATTCGCCAGATTCCGTCCTTTCCCATTTTGGAAACGGGTACATGATTCGTTTATCGATAACGATGTGTAAACAATTTTCACTTACCTTTCAAGCGGCAGAGGATGTACTTCTCCGAGAAGCGCTGTCTAAATGGGGAATATCTAAAAGGACATTAACCTCGATTAAATATGATGGCGGCTCCCTACTTGTAAACGGACAAGAAAAAACGGTCAGACATCCACTAATAAAGGGGGATGATGTGACCGTTATTTTTCCAATTGAAGAAATAAGCTCGGGTCTAATTTGCCAAGAAGGTTATTTAGACATTGTATATGAGGATGAGGTATTGTTGATTATTAATAAACCGACTGGTCAAAGTACAATACCTTCACGAGAACATCCATCAGGAACATTGGCGAATTATGTTGCTTTTTATTATAAACAAATGTCGATTCCTTCAACTGTTCATATTTTAACTCGTCTTGACCGAGATACATCTGGTTTAGTTTGTTTAGTGAAAAATCGACATATTCATCACATCATGAATTACAACCATGTGACAAATAAGACCTATGAGGCCATAGTCCACGGTAAGGTTGAACAACATATGCAAAAAATTATAGCGCCAATAGGAAGAAAAGCAAGTAGTATTATTGAGCGGGAAGTTCGTGAAGATGGAATTTTTGCCCATACAGATGTTCATTTAATTAGTAATGATGTGCATATATCACATGTAAAGTGTATTTTGCACACGGGAAGAACACATCAAATACGGGTTCATTTAGCACATATCGGTCATTCAATAGTTGGTGATGATCTATATGGAGGGGATCGGGAGTTAATTAAACGTCAAGCCCTTCACTGTTCATCTGTGGATATTAAACATCCCCTAACAAATGAAATGTTGACTTTCACGAGTCCCTTACCAATTGATATGAAAAAAGTGCTTGTTCAATCGTCATAATCGTGAAATTTTTCTTTCACATACGGTTGAATTGAGGGGACTGACACCACGGTTAATTCGGGATAACGGAGAGCTGATAATTTCCCTCCAAATACACATCCGGTGTCGATATTCACAGTATTGTTCATAAAGCGTGCTTCTTTTATTGGTGTATGACCGTACACAATTAAAGCAGTACCTTTATAATGCTTAGCCCAATCTCTGCGAACTGGTCTTCCATCTAAATAACTTTCGCCAGTAATATCTCCGTATAGTACAAAAACGATTATATTTTTTTGGATGGGTTTCCCAATCATATCTTCTCTAATTCCTGCATGTGCAACAATGAGGTGGTTGTTATCGAGCTGTTGATAAAATGGTAGCGACTCATAAAAATTGATGTAACGTTTCCTTATTTGTTTTCGTTTTTCTTCTGACAATTGATTAAATTCTTCAACAGTAGTTTCTAACCCATGAGAAATATGTACTTTATGTCCCTTAAAAAAGCGGTATAATTTATTGCAATGATTTCCTGGGGAATACTGTAATAAGTCAGCATCCTGCAATGCAAATAACAGCTCTAAGACTTCAAGTGATTGAGGTCCTCTATCAGTTGCATCACCTACAAAAACGAGTTTACGTCCTTGTGGATGAACAAAAATATTTTTTTGACGCTGATAACCCAACTTAGTAATTAAGGTTTCTAGTTCTTCAAAACATCCATGAATATCTCCAATAATGTCATACGACAAATTCTTCACCTCTTATACATATAAGTATTGCGATATCAATATTGTACCCATACAATGATAAATGTAGAAATGAAAAGATTTAAAGAAAGGAGGGGGCATACATGATAGAAGACCGTAAAAACAATGAAGAACAACAATTTGATGCCGAACAATTAATTACGTTTTTAAATGATCAACAAGTTGATGCATTTAGAGAAGAGTTCTTAACCCTACATCCGTATAACCAGTCACAGTTCTTTGAACAGGTGGGACCTGATAGTAGGCAAATTATTTATCAGTATCTCTCTCCAAAAGAAATGGCTGAAATTTTTCAATCAATAGAACTTGATGATGATGAATATGAACCGTTTTTACAAGAAATGGAAATTTCTTATGCTGCAGATATGTTAAGTGAAATGTATGCTGATAATGCAGTAGACGTTTTAAATGAACTCGGTAAAGACCAAGTTGCTAGTTATTTAACTATTATGGATAATGAATCTGCTCAAGAAATTAAAGATCTATTGCATTATGAAGAGTACACTGCTGGTTCTATAATGACAACGGAGTACGTTGCAATTCCTGAAAATTCAACTGTTGGATCTGCCATGGCCTTATTACGGAAAGCGGCACCAGAAGCAGAAATGATTTATTATATATTCGTAGTTAACGAAAATCATCAATTAACAGGTGTAGTGTCTTTGCGAGATTTAATAATTGCTGACATGAATACATTAATAAGTGAAATTCGTAATGAACGGGTTGTCAGTGTATCGGTTAGTGATGATCAAGAAGAAGTTGCAAGAATGTTTAAAGACTATGATTTCTTAGCAGTTCCAGTGGTTGATTTCCAAAATCATTTACTTGGCATTATTACGGTCGATGATATTATAGATGTTCTAGAAGAAGAAGCGAATGATGATTACTCCAAGTTGGCTGGTGTTTCAGAGATGGACACGTTTGATAAAGGGCCGTTAACAGCAGCAAAAAAAAGACTGCCATGGCTAATTATTTTATTGTTCTTAGGAATGATTACTGCAAACTTGATGGGGGCGTTCGAAGCAACCTTAGACGAAGTAGCAATTTTAGCTGTTTTTATTCCACTAATTGCAGGCATAGCTGGAAACAGTGGTACACAAGCACTCGCTGTTGCAATTCGAGGGATCGCAACAGGAGATATTAAAAACCAAAGCAATCTTAAATTGCTGATGCGAGAAGGAGGAACTGGCCTAATTACAGGAGCAGTTTGTGCTTTGGTAGTTGTAGGAGTAGTTTATTTCTTATACCACGATTTGTTGTTAGGATTATTAGTAGGAACAGCAGTAGTATGTTCAATTTTTGTTGCAACTTTATCAGGGTCATTTGTGCCTTTATTTATAAATCGGTTGAACATAGATCCTGCAGTTGCGTCAGGCCCGTTTATTACAACACTAATTGATATTATTAGTATTACAATCTATTTAGGATTAGCAAGCATGTTTCTCACTCAACTTTAAGAGGTACCCCTAAGAAGCCTTTTAAAGTAGTAAGAAATTTAAAGGAAAAGCGAAATCACACTATAAAACTGAAACAAAAAATAAATAAATTGGGCTGTCCCAAAAGTCATATAAAATGACTTTTAAGGGCAGCCCTCTTTTCATAAAAAAATGACTCAATTGAAAAAAAGACTTTCCATGTTGCCAACTAATGGGGACGTCTGTTTCAGCAGGTATAACAATTTTAAAGGAATATAATGGTCATTTCCTGCTAAGTGTATGAAAAATAGTCTCGAGTGGACGGAAAGTTATGCTGAGTGGACGAAAAGATGTCATGAGTGGACGGAAAGCCGATTTGAATGGAAGAAAAACTGATTTGAGTGGACGAAAAGTATTAACTGGAATGTATTTCTCTTTTTAGAAATTGTGTAGAAGAAGTATTCCTGCTAGCTTTGTATCGCTCACGATTCAAAAGATTGTCACTGAAAATAGATTTCGTTGCAATGATGGATAAATACACACTAGTTGATTGAAGCGCAGGTGGCGACTTCTGCGGGAAAAGCATGAGCTGAAGGCCCCGCAGGAAAGATGCTGGCCAAAAGCCAGTATCTTTGCGACGAGTAACCGCAGGAGCACAATGGAACGAAGGCTAAGAACGCCACGTCGTGTGGCAAAGCCTTCGTGACCAACATCCTGTTGGCCCGAGGAGACTCAAGCGATGCCCGCGAAAAGCGTCCACCGCAGCGGAAATAAACAGGTTTCTATGGTTACCCTTCTTAAAAGGACCGGGCACACTTACCCGGTTTTTCTTACAAGATAAGAAAGTATATGACTATAGAGTGCCAAGAACCCTGTATTCATAGTGGTTTTTAGTATATGGAGACTAACGTGAATTTCCAAGGTGGGACTCACGCTAAACCGATAAATGTAAAGGCGGATTTTCTTTTTTAAAGATCACAAGTCTCCTCTTGAATTTCAGTGGAATTGATGTTTGTTCAGTAATATAAACTTGTTTAGTAATCCAATCTAAATGTATGGTGTGGGTACTTTCATTTAACAAGACGACTTTAATATTTATTTTTAAAACATATTGTCTTCAATGTTGATTTGTAACTAGGTGAATGATTTACGTTCCAGGCGGCGACTCCGGCGGGAAAAGCGTGTTCGGTGAGCCCCCGCAGGAGCACAATGGAACGAAGGCTAAGAACGCCACGTCGTGTGGCGAAGCCTTCGTGACCAACATCCTGTTGGCCTGAGGAGACTCACGGACCCGCCCGCGGAAATAACGGAAATCATACCGGAAACCAAAGTTGACCCTGTGTGCTGTCTTAAAAGGATCGAGTATACTTACCCGGTTTTTCTTACAATATAAGAAAGTATATGACTATAGATTGCCAAGAACCCAGTGTTCATCGTGTTTTTAGTATATGGAGACTTACATGATAAAACAGAATTTTCACGGTGGAACTTACACTAAACATATAAATGTAGAGGCGTGATTTCCTTTTTTAAAAGCACACAAGTAACCTCTTGAATTTCAGCGGAAGTGAAGTTTGTTCATTGATATTCTTGTTTAGTAATTCTATCTAAATATAGATGTGGGTACTTTCATTTTAAAAGATCGGACGATTTTTTATATTTTCTTTTTAAACTATATTTGATCACGGTTATTTTAACCAGGTGAATGATTGAAGTGAAGGGCGGCGACTCCAGCGGAAAAAGCGAGTCCAGTGAGACCCCGCAGGAGCGCACAATGGAACAAAGGCTAAGAACGCCACGTCGTGTGGCAAAGCCTTCGTGACCAACATCCTGTTGGCCCGAGGAGGCTCACGG
>NZ_ALJG01000242.1 GCF_000286315.1 Paenisporosarcina sp. TG20
CTGTTGGCCCGAGGAGACTCGCCGCCCGCCCCGTGGAAAGCGTCCACCTGGAGGGCAAATCAGCGGTATTACACTAGAACCTACTCCTTAAAATACCGGTAATACTGGATTCATGGCTCACTAAATTTATATATTATCTTATTTTGTAAGAAAACCGGGCAAAGTACGCCCGGTCCTATAAGCAATTACTAATGATTGGAGTGTTAATAGAATGTGATTTCCGTTTCGTTACTCTATCAACTTTTGTTTCCGGGTTGCTTTACCCACTGCACCATAACCAGAATGAAAGGCAATCTTGCGGCGGGTTTGCGTCCGACATAACCCTTCAACCAATAGGCATATCGTATTTTTGATTTGGGTTGATGAGAGAAACGACACTGATTTTATACGTGGGGCGGTCGAAGATACTATTTCGGCCTTTTCTCCGTTTTAGAATGTTAGTCTCCTTAACTAAAAATTCGCGAATATGGGTTTCATGACACCGTAAATTTAGATACATTTTTATCTCTAAAAAAAACCCAGAGAAATCTCTGGGTTTTAACTTCTTCTTATTCATTTTAGGCTTTTCGGTAAATTTTGGCACTGGTTCTCAAAATTTTAGTGGACTTTGATTCTTCTGTATGACCATTAACTTGTGTATTAACTCTCTTCGGTCTAGTCCAATTGTGATGAAGCTCCTCGGACTTCTCATCCAATGGAAATTTTTTACTCATTGCCTTTCACCTCTTTCTAAAGATTGAATAGAAGAAATCAATTTAGTATGAGTGAAATCATCTAACCTATGCTTTCTAAAAAGTCTTTATTTCATATTAGTTTAAAATTTTGTACTTTCGATAATCAATAACTTCATTCTCCTATAATATTTACCTGAAATTCGCGAACACTTATCAAATTAGATTATTTCCCGTATGTAGCTTATATACTTCTTCCTTTTTCAACATGGACTTATAGTTCTTCTTTCTTAATGCTTCTGATAATTAACGCTTTAAATCCATTTTCAAAACTCTCATTATTTTCTTTCTGTCTCTTTTTAGGACCTTTCATTCGCCCACCTGCTTGACGAATTTTTTTGGCGATGTGCCGACTATGTAAAAGTTGGTCTATATTGTCACTTGTATACTCTCGGCCATTTTGATCGATAACAAGACCCCGTTTAGCTAAAACCATTGCAGCGAGTCCGTAGTCTTGTGTAATGACAATATCTCCTTCCTTCACTCGATTTACAAGTACGAAATCTACTGCATCTGCCCCTTTTGAGACCATAATCGTTTCAGCTCTATCTCGGTCCATGTTATGTGCCGTATCACAGAACAAATACACAAGCAGTTTATATTGTCGTGCAATCTGAATGGTTAAATCGACAACTGGACAACCATCTGCGTCTACTAATATGTTGGTCACTCTTATCACTCTCCCAGTCACTGACTACTATATTTCTCTAAAACCACTATTATTTCCTGCCTAGTTTTTCTTTTCTTCAATAAAATCTTTTTATCTTACAAACCTATGTGCACGTTTAAGTAAATACGTGTAAACTAGAACTTATCAAAAGATTCTGCTGATTGGAGATATATAAATGCCCTTTTTCATAAGAATAGGACTTAGCTTAGCCCGTATGAAGAATTTATCAATATTGTTTGCGGCTATTGTCTTTATTGTATTTTGTACGCTGACGATTTACATGTTGGAGCCCGAAACATTTGAAAATTTATTAACTTCATTTTATTTTGTTATGACGACTTTTTCTACAGTTGGCTATGGTGATTATTCACCTGTTACCGGAGCAGGCAGGCTCTTTACAGTACTTATGTACTTGCTCGGAATTGGGTTACTTGGTGTTGTCATCGGTAAAATTGTAGACGCATTCTCTATATTTAGAAAAAGGAAGGAGGAAGGAAAGTTGGCATATACAGATGAAAATCATATTATTATTGTTGGTTGGGGAAAAAAAACGGAAACCGCTGTGGAAGAAATATTATCGTCAGATATTTTAATTGAAGTAGTTATTATCGATACTCTTCCTACTTCACCCATGGATATTTCTATAGATCGCGTGCATTATGTTCAGGGTGACCCTTCGGACGAATTGACATTTATACAAGCGAACATTAAAAAAGCAAAATCAGTTATTATTTTCGCTGATGACGAGATTCAAGTATCTTCCCTAAAAGACTCGAAAACATTAACAATTGCTATTACAGCGGAACGATTAGCCCCCCACGTACACACTACTGTGGAAATCATGACTAAAAAACAAATTCCTAATTTCTCTCATGTAAATATCGATGAATTCATTTTGTCTCAAGAAACTACATCACTGCTTGCTGTTCGTTCTGCAATGCACCATAATGCCAGCAATATTGTTTCGCAATTGATTAGTAGAAGTGTCGGTGAGGACTTGTACAAAGTGCAAAAGAATCCGAATTGGAAAACATATGGAGATGCTTTCCAAAATTTGTTGGCAGAAGGAGCAACACTAATTGCTGACAGACAGCACATGGATATTAATCGCCGGTTGAATGAGGATATTCCTCCTGATGCAGTATTATATGTAATTTGTAATGAAGACACGCACCTTAAGTTGAATTCGAAAAATGAGTAAATAATAATATCAAATACTTTAATAGGAGGGTTTTTATGACATTTTCGATTGTAGGGTTCGACCCACAAACCAAAGAGTTAGGTATTGCTGTTGCCTCAAAGTTTTTAAGCGTAGGCGCAGTCGTTCCTTTTGCAAAAGCTGGAGTTGGGGCAATTGCCACCCAGTCATGGGCTAACTTAGACTATGGGAAAATTGGGCTGGAACTATTAGAGAAAGACATGAGCCCACAAAAAGTTTTGGAAGAGTTGGTTAAAAATGATGATAAATCAGCCTCCAGACAAGTCGGGATTGTCAATGCAAAAGGACAAAGTGTTACCTTTACTGGAGAAGATTGCTATGAATGGGCAGGTGGTTCTGCTGGTTCAAACTTTGCAATACAAGGTAATATTTTAGTGGATCAACATACTGTTGAAGCTATGGAATCCACTTTTCTTCAAACGAAAGGAACACTTGCTGAACGTTTACTTGCAAGTTTACTTGCTGGAGACGTTGCAGGTGGAGATAGCCGAGGGAAACAATCAGCTGCATTATTGATTGTAAAGGAAAATGGTAGTTATGGTGGGTACAATGATCGCTATATTGATCTTCGTGTTGATGATCATGAAGAACCAGTTCAAGAGTTAACAAGATTATTAAAACTGCATCAACTTTATTTTGAACCCTCCATACCTGAAGACGTCGTTCCTATAGACGGAGTTCTGGCAGAAGAGATTCAAGATCTATTATTCGAGAATGGTCATTTGCAAAGAGACCATGCTGAACATGACGACCTATTAGATGCTATTCAGTCCTATCACTTAATTGAAAATTTTGATGAACGCATTCAGCAACGTGGAATGATCGATCTGAAGGTAGTGAACTATTTACGAGTTTCCTCTTCTAAGCGATTTATCAAGTACACTTAAAGTCTTAAGTCCTAATGTTTTAATTTAAGTTTCAGCTAAAAGAGGAGTTTTCATACTGTATCGATCTGGGATTCGCGCGAGGTAGCAAACTTTGTGCACATAATCTCAAGAATAAGACAGAGATTGAAATAATTAGTCACTTTAATCGTCTGTCTTGCTGCTGGTTTGTGTTCGTCGCTCTCATTAAACCCAAACGAATATAGTAATTTGTTTTGGTGGACGAGTTAAATAACACAAACTTTAAAGGAAGCATATGGCCGAAGATACAATTTCGGCCTCTTTTTATTTCATTTAAGATTTGATAGTTTCTTTAAACTATAGCAATTCTGCGTAAGAAAAGGTTTTTATAATCCCCTTCTCTACCTGTGTTAGGGACACCAATGTTCTTTGAAATTGCGACCAAAATTCTTCACTTCAATTAAAACTGCAAGAGTGTAAAAAGCAGAACAGTGGATAAATTGCTAACCCCTGTGTACATGCTTTCTATATCAACCTTGGTGGACAAATCACTTAATCGGATAGTTGTTCAGCTAGTTTCAGTAACTCTAATTTTACTTGTTCTTCTTGCACCCCAGGCATGGTCAAAGTGTACAAATAGGTGACATCTTTAACGACCACATCCAGATGATTGGGTGCTTGGAAGAAACCCATGTAACCATTATCAAGTGTTAATTTTTCCGGTTGGCTTTCCGGATATTCAATGTTTGCCAAAGTGGTCGTGAGGTAAAGATTGTGTTCACTTTCACCCATCGCCATAAATATAGCTTCAGGATTTTGACCTTTTCCACCAATATCCGTAATACCTAAGGATTTAAATCCCTCTGTTTCGAATGGAAGATCCTCAGGTAAATTAACTTCATATGGCAAAGCATCTACTGCAATTTCAACAGAAGGTGCATCGTAAAACTTTATGAATTCGTCTTTATCAGCTTGTGTTTCAATTAACTGAGATGTATCTAATCCATTGGAACAGCCAACTAGAAATAGGAGACAGCTAATGATTAAGTATTTTTTCAATATGATTCCTCCGAACTTTCTTATGAAATTACTTTTAAACTCTAATTTTCAATTTCACCTACTTGCTTAACTTGGTTACCAATATCACAATACCTTCCATTTAACACGTCGAAAATCCTTTTTTCTTTACTATTCCCCTATTATTCCATATAAAAAGACATTATTTTTGACTATAGTGAATAAGAAGGCATAAAGTGACATTATAACTTTGCACGATTTAGTACAAGTTTCTTTAGACACAGGAGGTTACGACATATGGGTAATAAAAAATATGAACCACTACTAGAACCATTTGAATTACCAAATGGTGTGCTATTAAAAAACCGAGTCATTATGGCACCTATGACCAATTATTCGTCAAATCCAGATGGAACAGTTTCTGACGACGAAGTTAATTATTACATTCGTCGTTCAAAAGGTGTAAGCATGGTTATTACTGCTTGTACATACGTTACAGCTAATGGACAAGGATTTCATGGAGAATTCGCCGGACATACGGACGAGATGATTCCAAGTCTTAGTCATTTGGCAACTTCAATTAAAGCACAAGGCGCGAAAGCTATTTTGCAAATCTTCCATGGTGGGCGTCAAGTTCCTGTTGATATTGCACCTAATGGAGATGTAGTAAGTGCCAGTAATATTCCTTATGAGGCTGAGGGGAAGCCTGTTCCTCGTGCGCTAACGGAAGAAGAAGTTGAAGGTATTATTCACGACTTTGGAGAAACCACTCGTCGCGCTATCGAAGCTGGTTATGATGGTGTGGAAATCCATGGTGCCAATACTTATTTAATTCAACAGTTCTTTTCTCCACACTCCAATAGGAGAACGGATCGATTTGGTGGATCATTAGAAAAACGCATGACGTTCCCGTTAGCTGTAGTTGACGAAGTTCAACGTGTTGTAAAAGAGTATGCTAACAGTCCTTTCATCGTTGGCTACCGTTTTTCACCTGAAGAACCTGATACACCTGGTATTACAATGTCCGACACATTAGTGTTACTAGATGAATTAGCGAATAAAAACTTGGATTACCTCCATGTTTCACTAATGGATTTCTGGTCAACTCCAAATCGAGGTGTTGTAGATACTCGTTCTCGCATAGAAATCATTCAAGAATCTGTTGGTAATCGCGTTCCTGTCATCGGAGTTGGCTCGATTTATTCTGCAGAAGATGCACGTATTGCCTTAACCTCTGGCATACCACTAATTGGTCTAGGTCGTGAGCTATTAATTGATCCGGATTGGGTGCAGAAAGTTGAACAAGGTCATGAAGAAGAAATCGTAACGAAACTAAATATTAATAATCAACAAGAGCTAGTAATGCCTACTCCTTTATGGAATCGAATTTTGAAAAATCCCGGTTGGGTTCCTGGTGTCTAAATAAAGTGGATTGAAATGAGTTTTGACTTCTCATTTCAATCCACTTTATTGTTCTATTAAACTCAACCTTTGCACGATGAAATTGGTAAATAAGGCTTGATAAACCTATTCAAATCTCCAATCTAATAATGAAGTTGCTCAGGGGTGAAATGTCGTAACCAACACATATCCCGAAATTTCCCAGGTGGTCTTGGCACCTCTTAAAAGTTGCCAAAAGCCAATTGGGATACCATGTACCTTATAAAATATTAATTTGCTGCTAAGGTTGAATCAATAACAAACAACCTCATATCTTCTGCTGTGGAAACGAACTTTATCAATCCTTCATCTTTCATTCCTAGCTTTAGTAAAAGGTTAGCAGATTTATCATTCGTAAGAGATGTAAAAGCTACGACACGGCGATAGCCTAATTCTTCAGCACCATATTTCAGGATAGCATTTGTAGCTTCATAAGCGTATCCTTTCCCCCAATACTTTGATAAAAAAGCAAAACCTAGGTCTACATCTTTTAGAAAATCACGGTGAATAAGTCCACAAATACCTATTGGTATCCCTTTTTCTTTTAACTCAACTGCGTATAATCCTATGCCGTATTCTTTATACATAGTCATAGGTCCATCTTCAATGTAAGTTTTCATCGCATCTTTTGTTCGTATGCCTCGATCACCAATGTATTTAATCCAATCTGGTTCATTAAAGAGATCTAACATGAATTTTGCATCCTCCGTATTTATATACCGAATAAGGAGTCTGCCTGTTTTTACTATATTCACATCACTCACCACTATTCTTTCCGATGCTTTTTAAGGGCCACAATATTTAGTACTGATCCCCTTCGTACTTTTTATTCCCCCACTTTTACAATTAATTGTGGTTCATTATTTTTTGGTGAGTTCACTTTGTCCGACACTTCATATGCTTCAAGTAAACCGTCTTCTAAAGGTATCATATATCTTTTTAAGTCATCTGTATTTTTCATTGTAGGATTTAACCACTTTTGTTCGTCTGCTTGTTTTAGGATGACTGGCATTCTGACGTGAATGCTTGACATCAACTCATTGGGTTCAGTTGTTAAGATTGTACAGGTGTGAACGATTTTTCCATTTGGAGATTTCCATGATTCCCATAACCCAGCCATCGCAAAAAGCTCATTATTCTTCATTTTGATGCGCATCGGAATTTTTCGATCCTCCGTTTGTTTCCACTCATAAAAGGAATCGGCAACAATCAAGCATCTTTTATCTTTTAACGCTTTACGAAAACTTGGTTTTTCATGCGCCGTTTCTGCTCGTGCATTAATCTTCTTATAACCGATTTTCACGTCATTTGCCCATGGCGGAATAAGACCCCATTGTAAATATCCTAATCGGTTTTTCACTCCATCATTAATTACCGCGAGTATCATTTGAGAAGGAGCAATATTATAGTTTACTTCATATTCTTCGATATCAAATGTCGCTTCCCCAAATCGGTCCTCAATTTCCTGAAAATCGGCAAACAAACTATAACGTCCACACATGTTTACTCCTCCACTCTTTCGATAAGAACTAGTTTGCTACAATCACCTGAATTACCTTTTATTTATGTGTTATGTAGACACGATAAAGCCGTCTCTTCTCATATGAGGTAGACGGCTAAGTACAGTTTCTGTTTATTGATTGATGTATAGTTGAAACACGTCTTTGAAATCTTTCTTAACATATTTCAAGCGACTCTCGTGCATCCAGTCGTTAGCGAAACGTGTAATACTTTCAAATGATTGCGCTGGAGTTACTTCGTTATTACCCAAGCGGCCCATTGATTGAGAAGCGTGTGACAAGCTATTTTCTGCAATGACATATTTTTTCTCATTATCTTTCACTTCAAGAGAAACCGCAAATAATACTTTATATAAATCCTTAATTTCAGCTATAAATCGTTTGTGAATATCAACAGTTAATGGAGTACTGCCAATCGTAAATTTAATTTCTACATCTAAATCGATTGTTCCAGCTGTTTCTAGCTCCACATTAGTAATGGGGTTATACGCATATTCATAGCGTTTGAGCGTTCGTTTTTTACTAATGGCATTTGCGCCGTCCACATGAATTAGAGCCTTATTCGTGAAGCAATATTCATCTGCTTTTGTTTTAATTAAAAAGAATATTTCTTCTCCAGATTCATGCATCACAAAATCGTCAGCCTCTGTTTTATCAAAATCAGCTTTTGGTACTACAATTCCGATATCGGATAAACCCAATGCTTCCGCTGCTAATTTCTTAAACATCTCATTTCCCCCTTAAATTCAAGTGTCAATTATTAATACGTTTAATGAAACGGGAAGTTTCAGAAATTTAATATAATCGTACTAATTACAGACATCAATCGGATTAAAATCTAAAAGGAAATAAACTTATTTTTTTGTAATCGCTCCACTAGTCGTTATATCCAATTTAACATCAACTTCAAATTCCGCTTTCGCCAATAATTCGTCCTTTAAATCACTTGGCCAATCACCTTTATAACGCATACGGAAAGATTCAAACAGTCCTATAGGATCTACCGATAGCTCTTGACATTTTTGAAGGAATTCTTTCATGTCATCCTCGACTGCTTTTTCTATCTCCTTTTCAAGTTTAGCTACTTCACTTTTATTACCTAAATCTTTTTTCCCTTCATATTCACTTAATTGACCACTCAATTTCATAGAAATATTTAGCTTGGGTGACTCTATATCATGGTTAGATGTTATTTTAGTTTTAACCCTAAGGAAATTCATAAATATTTTTTCTTCAGCTAAGTCTAAATCAATCACAAAGGACAAGGAAGATATCTTATTTGTTTCCAACAATAGTTGAAGGGACTTTGCATCTTCTCTTGTAAAGATATCTACCATTTTTTTATCTTTAAATACAGCTATTCCATCTATATTTATTAAACTTTCTTTTAATTCAACATACACTACTACTGGATCAACTAACGGATTGTGGAGATCATAAATCAAGTCATGTATGTTTTTAAATGGATTAAATAAGACATTTTGTCTCTTATTAAAAAAGTTGTTCATATAAATACTTTTATTCGCTTTATCCGGATATTCACTTTCCAGTAATTTTCCTGCCGAATCTTTGACCACAGCCACAAATGTCCTTGTCGTCACTTTTGGATTATTGTATAAATATTCAATCACTTTATGCATTTGGTCTGTTTTGGCCATTTCTTCACTAAACAGGACAACACGAAGTTGATTTAATGCAGCAGTACTATCTGATTTTGACGAAATTTCTACTAGTCCTTTTTGTACCAATTCTGTTTCTACTGAATAGACTTGCGTTGGATTCTTAGCATCCTCAGCAGACTGTGGCATAATGACCGTCATTTTCATCTTTTTTTCGTCAACATAATCAAAAGCTGCGACACTAATCAACCCTAAGTCTTCTAACGGAGTTTGAACAATTTCTGTACAACCACCTAGTAGAAGAGAAGAAATAATAATGCAAATTATATTCTTTTTCACTTGACTACCTCTTTCTTCTCTTTTCTTAGGAAATGTATACTGCATAGAAATAAAGGCCATAAAACGACTCCATAAAATGCGTAAGTTATATTCTCAAACACCGTCTTTTTCACTGCTTGAGAAATAGGTAAACTAAGGATTATATAACAAAAAATAGCCAATGCATACAAATGATACTTACTAGTTTTACCTCGGACAGAGTCAATACCTCTCTTCGCCATCCATAGATAAGCAGAAACCGTTGATAGGATTAAAAATACCCAAACGGTTATACCTATCACATCCATTCGTTCAATAATCGAAATTTTCACCGCTTGAAATAATTGGAGAATTGGATAAAACAAATGTTCAAGTTGCCATTCCGAAAAATACATGACCGATACAATTGAAACAGAGAAATAAAAAAAAATGACTATCCATATTCCCAAAGAAGCTTGCTTGAATACTTTTTTCTGGTGAATAATATAAGGAAAGTACACCATAAGCAGCTCATATCCAATCATTGAAACATAACCTGCATGAAAAGCTTCCATAAATTCTGAAAATGAGAAATTAAAGAGCGGTAGCAGGTGACTAATGTTCCCTTCCATCAAGCCCCATCTTAAAGAATAAGTAAGCGTCCCTGCAAAAAAAAAGGTGAAGATGCAAAATCTCGCAATAGATTTAATCCCACCATATACAATATAGACCGTTAACACCATGATAATAAGTAAATGAAATGTGATTGCCCGATTCGGAAGTACAGTAATTTGAATAAGTGAGAGATAGTTTTGAATGACAATCATAAATATCAAAAGGGCATAAACGATTAATATAATATTGATAAATTTCCCGATCCACTTCCCAAGTAGTTTTACGTTTATGTCAAACAAGTCTTCATCTTTATACTTTAGGGCAAGCCAAATCATTGGGAAGAGTGTAATATTTGCAATTACGCCAAAAAGAAGAGGGAACCACCATTGACTATAACCTACAGGACTTAAAACGTGATTCAATGACAATAAACCCGTGCCAATGATTACATTTTGCACCAAAAATACTACATGGTAGCCATTTAACACTTTCTTTTTAGTTGCATCCACTCTTTTCACCTGCCTATTTAGTTTCTAAATTTTCTTGTTGTGGTCTAGAAATTCCTTTTCTTTTTTGAATAAACTTCAATGGAAAACGAATAACAGTGTCATATAAATCTGACAACTTTCTTGGAATGAATGGTGCTAAATATGGTGTACCTAATGAAGTCAAATTTAACAAGTGGATTACTAGCCAAGCAAGTGCAAGCATTTGACCAAGTAATCCAAATAAGCCGGCTGCTAGAATAAAAATATAGCGGATTACACGGCTAGAATTACTCATTAGAAAGCTTGGTAATAAAAATGACAATAATGCAGAAGTGGCGACAAGAACAATCAGTGTGTTACTGAGAAGACCTGCTTCAACTGCCGCGGTCCCAATTACAATACCCCCTACAATACCAATCGTTTGACCAATTTTCGTTGGGAGTCTGGCCCCTGCCTCCCTTAAGACCTCTATAATTAGTTCAATAAGAAGTACTTCAATGACAGGTGGAAATGGTACCTTGCTTCTTGATTCTTCCAGTATCAGTACTAAATCAAAAGGAATAATTCCTGGATGATAAGTTACTGCAGATATATACGTAGGCGTTAACATGATGGTAATAAAAAAGCCTACAAGTCGAATTAGTCTCAGGAGGGTCGCCGTTGTCCATCTGCTGTAATAGTCTTCTGGTGATTTAAACATTTCGAGAAATGAGACTGGACAAACCAACATGTTTTGACTATTTTCCATGGCTACAACAATACGCCCATCTAATAAAAAATGAGCAGCTAGATCTGGTCTTGCGGTCATACCCATATGAGGAAATGGAGAAAAGGGATTATCTTCAATTAACTGTGTTAGTATCGTGATATCAATAAATAAAAGATTTGCTTCATCAACTTCTTTTATTCGTTGCTCCAGACGTTGAAGATTTTCTTTATTGACGATATGTTCCATATACATGATTGATATTTTCGTATTCGTTTCATTTCCTATGACGCGGTCTTTACTTTTCAAACCAGGCTGATGAATTCGTCTTTTTATTAGAGATAAGTTCGTTTTCAAAGACTCCGTAAATGAATCTTGAGGACCAAGTACAGTCGATTCGATTTCTGATGTCATTATGGACCGTTGCGGTGGACTAAATGTGCTTGCTTTAAAAAAACGTTGCTCTTCATGGAGATAAATTAGTGTATTTCCGTCTGAAATTTCCATGAGCATGGTACGAAGATCCGTGGATATAACATGATCAAGTACTTGTATCAATTGATCGCTATTATTCATAATTGGTGAGATCACAGTTTTATGTAAAACTGTAGAATCAATTAGAGTATTCAAATAGATAATTGTCACAAGACCATTCGCTGTTTGATAATCTTTGAAAACTGCATCATCTATATCACCAAATGCATTTTTAATAGCTACAAGGGTAACTTTTTCATCCTTTGACTGAGCACCATTGGGTGATGATTTCTCCTTACTTTCTAAAACCGATTCTTTTTTGCGTCTCCACATGTTTACTGATCACTTCCCTTGGCGTTGAAAGCTATTCTATTTCTCAAGTTTTGCCCTAACACAAAGTATTTATACGTCCAAACGCTCGCCTTTATCTTGTAAGATACATAGTGTAAGATAGCTTTTATTAAGAAACAAATTTAATGAAACAGCTTGAAAAGGAGTTGTACTAAAATGACATTCCATCAATCCCCATCTACTTATACAAAGCATGTCCATTTAAATGTAGCGGACCCTTCACATATAACTACTTTTTATAAAAATGTGCTTGGTCTACGTATCCTTAATCAAACACCATCAGTCGTGAATTTTACGGCTAATGGACAAGATATAATTTTAACAATTGAACAATCGTCAGGTCATAGCAAACACCTTCCAAGTGAAACTGGCCTTTACCACATGGCTTTTTTAGTGCCATCAAAGAAAGAACTTGGGGCAGTTTTCAAACACATTCACAGTTCTGGTCATCCTTTCAGTGGTGCTTCAGATCACAATGTGAGTGAAGCACTGTATCTTAATGACGTGGAAGGAAACGGCATCGAAATTTATTACGACCGAAGCCCTGATCAATGGATTTGGCAAAATAACCAAGTTGAAATGACCATTGACCCTCTAGATATAGAGAGTCTCATGGCAAGTTCAGAACAGACAATATGGAGTGGTATGCCTGAAGGAACAGTGATGGGTCACATACACCTTCGCGTTGCTAATTTAACTGACGCAGAAACATTTTATGTGCACGGGTTAGGATTTGACGTGGTTAATCGGTACGGAACTCAAGCATTATTTGTTTCTTCAAATAGTTACCATCATCACATGGCTCTCAATACTTGGGGGCAGCCAAGTTCGATTAAACGCAATGAACAGACATTAGGACTGAAAAACTTTTCAATTGTTTATCCAAGTGAAAAAGTAAGACAAGATGTTGTCACTCAATTAGCCAATATCGGTTCATCCATATTAACTAAAGACGACTATCTTTCAGTAATAGACCCATCCGGCATTGAAATCCAACTGTTTGTTGGGTAACAAGAGCCTCTAAATCTAAAATCTTTTAAGAAAAACCGGGCAAAGTACGCCCGGTCCTTTAAACAAGAACATAGTATCGACTTTGGTTTCCGGTTATGATTT
>NZ_ALJG01000243.1 GCF_000286315.1 Paenisporosarcina sp. TG20
TTTCAGTGTACCATAAAACGAACATATGTTCCACTCGGAGGCAGGAAGAATTGCATAAAAAAATGCGAAGTGCCAAAAACCTTCGGTTTTCAGTGGCACTCCGCATTTTTCTTCGCTTTCCTCCCACCGCTAAAGCAGTGGGCTTCCAGCTCAGGCAAGTCTGTGAAGGTTTTCCATGAAAAAAATTGTTTCCACTACATTGAGGGTAGATAGAGAAACTACCAACTCTAAAAAATAAAGAAAAAGGCCGAAATAGTATCTTCGGCCACCACTCTTTATAAAATCAGTGTCTATTCACACGTCTTCCCATATCAAAAATACGATATGCTCATTGGTTGAAGGGTCGCGTCGGACGCAAACCCACCGCAAGATTGCCTGTAAGGGGACCCTAGTGCAGTGACAACGTCACTGCACTAGGGTCCTTCATTCTTTAGGTTATGGTGCATTGGGTTTGCTGTCTAAAGCTACCTGGAAACCGAAGTTGATACTGTGTGGAATATCCTTTTAATCCAATACTTAAATCATCTGTACTTTTCGTGCTTCGCCCTATTTTTCTGGATTATATAATTTCTTATATGGAAACTAGAGTTTTCGTGGTGGTTTTTCCCATAATTTCTGCGTAATCTTCCACCATGACACTGGCTGTTGGGAATTTACCTGCTCCCGGACCTATGAGTGTTAGGTTGCCGATGTAATTTGTATCGATTGAAATTCCATTATTTACTCCATCTATTGCATACAACGGGTGCTCTGGACCTACTAATCTGAGACCCACACTTGCAGATAAGGAGCCATCCACGCCTTTGCTAATTTCTGCAACATGTCTGAATCGTAAACCATCTCTTGTTGCATCTTGTACTTGTTCAATTGAAACATCCGCTATTCCTTCAATAACAACATCTTCCCACTTCGGTTGTTGTCCAAATGCCAATGTACTTAAGATCATCAGTTTACGGAATGCGTCTTGACCAGAAATGTCATTGTAAGGATCTGCCTCAGCATAGCCAAGTATTTGTGCCTCTTGTAATGCGTCTTCAAACAAACTTTCTTGTAATCGCATTTCAGTTAAAATATAGTTTGACGTTCCATTTAAAATCCCTTGAATCCTATAAACTTGATTCACTTGAAGAAGATTTTTTAAAGTTTTAATAACGGGAACTCCACCTGCTGTCGTTGCCTCATATCCTACATGGACATCGTGTTTCAACGCTAGTTCCTGTAATTCTAAACCATACTTTGCAAACATAACTTTATTTGCGGTAATAACATGACAGCCTTTTTGAATGACTCTACGTAAATAATCGTATGCTGGCTCTTCACCAACGATGGCTTCAAACACGACTTGAAGACCTGGAATAGCTTCAATCTCCTCAAAATTGTCAGTGACGAATACCCCCGGTGTAGCCATTCGATTTTTCGTGGAATCTCGGATTAATATGGCTTTTACCTCTATTTCTACTCCTAGAGAATGCTTTAATTGAGTCTTTTTTTCATTTAGTATTTGGTAAATACCTTGACCAACAGTTCCAAAACCTAATATTGCAACTTGAATTATTGCCATGCCTTGACCCCCAAGTAACCGGTTAATATTGATCCCCAATTCTCAAACTCGGTTAGAAAACCATCATGACCGAATCGAGTATTGACGATATGATATTGATGAGTAGGAATAAGCTGCACAAAAGATTTAATATCATCAGGTGGATAAATCAGATCATGTGTGAAAGCAACGGCGATTACTTTAGCCTCAAATTGTTTTGCTGCCATTTCTACACCTCCCCTATCCCTCCCAATATCATGTGTGTTCATTGCTCTTAGCAACGTAAGATAACTATTCGCATCAAAACGTTGCGCTAGTTTTGTTCCTTGATATTTCATATAGGATTCAATTTCGAATAAACCTCTACTGGTGGTTCTCCTAGAAAAACGATCCCTAAGTAATTTTTCACTACGATAAGTAACTAAACCTGCCATGCGAGCAGTTTCAAACCCCTTGATATCGGATGAACACCTATAATTTCCATTGTGAAAATTAGCATCCGATTCAATTGCATGGATTCCAATATAGTTAAAAGCAATACCCGTGTCACTTAGGTAAGGAGTAACAGCCAAAGGAATAAGCAATTCCATGTCTTTAGGGTATAGTAACCCCCACTCTAGTACACGCATACCGCCGAGTGAACCTCCAATTACCGCATGAAGTTGATCAATCCCTAAAGCAAGTAATCCTCTTTTTTCAACATGTACCATATCTCGAATTGTAATAGTCGGGAAAGTTGCTCGATATTGTTCACCACTATAGGAGTTGATTGTCGAAGGACCTGTTGAACCCGAACACCCACCCAATACATTGAAAGTTATTACTCTAAAAATATTTGTATCAATATTCTTACTAGGGCCTATCAAACCGCTCCACCAGCCAGGTGTATTCTCTGTTCCAATGGCATATTGATCTCCAGTTAATGCATGACAAACTAAAACAACTGGTGCATCTGAAGGACCCCAAGATTCATATGAAAGTTCAATATTTTCAAGCCAATCTCCAGACTCTAATTGAAAGTTTCCGATTGTCACACTCCCTGTTGCCACTTAATTCACCTCCTAGTTAGATAGGTACTACAATCGATTTTTCTAACGCAATCTTTAAATCTTCTAATAAGTCAACCACAGACTCAATTCCTACTGATAAGCGAATTAATTCTTCTGTTACACCCGATTTCTTTAATTCTTCACTGCTTAATTGTTGATGAGTAGTAGAAGCAGGATGTATGATTAGCGATTTTGCATCACCTACATTTGCTACATGAGACCAAATTTGGACGTTATCAATGATCTTGCGTCCTGCATCTCGACCACCTTTAACACCGAAGTTAACAATGGATCCATATCCACTTTTTAAGTACTTTTGAGCGAGTTCATATGAGGGGTGTGATTCAAACCCGATATACTGTACCCACTCTACCGCAGGATGACTATTTAAGTAATTAGCTACAGCAAGTGCATTTTCATTATGTTTCGGTACACGTAAATGGAGTGTTTCAAGGCCTTGCAAAAAAGCAAATGCATTTTCCGGACTTAAACATGGACCGAAGTCACGTAATAACTGAACACGAAGCTTAATCGCAAAAGCCACCGCTGGCAAGTCTACACCATATCGAAGACCGTGATAACTTGTATCCGGCTCCGTGAACCCAGGAAACTTTTCACTATTCCAATCAAACTTGCCTGCATCAACGACGACACCTCCAATTGAAGTTCCGTGTCCGCCTATCCATTTAGTCGCTGAATGGACCACAACGTCTGCCCCATGTTCGATCGGATTACTTCCGTATGGAGTGGCAAATGTATTATCAACGATTAGCGGAATTCCATTGTCATGAGCAACTTTGGCTACTGCTTCTACATCTAAAATATGGAGACTTGGATTTCCGATAATTTCACCAAAAATAGCTTTCGTTTTATCCGTTATAGCATCACGGAAATTTTCAGGATTTGTAGCATCTACGAACTTCACAGTAATTCCATACTTCGGCAGTGTATTGGCAAACAAATTATAAGTTCCACCATACAAATCACCAGCAGCTACAATCTCATCACCAGTACCAGCAACATTTAATATAGAGAAAGCAATGGCTGCCATTCCACTTGATAGTGCTACTGCCGCAGTACCACCTTCTAATAAGGCAATACGCTGTTCAAAAACATCTACAGTCGGATTACCTATACGTGAATAGATATATCCGGGTTCTTGCAATGCAAACAGGTTTTGAGCATGTTCCGTATCTCTGAAAACAAAAGATGTAGTTTTGTGAATCGGTACAGCACGAGAGCCCGTAACTGGATCAGGCTGTTGTCCTCCGTGTAAAAGGTTTGTTTCTGGTTGAAAATTCGTCATTGTTTTTCCCTCCTGTTTTGTGGTTTTCGATGGATTGCGGAGGCGAAAGAGGATTTTTTGTAAGAAAAGCGCAAAGCACCAGTCTAGCTCGACGCCGGCGCTGGAAGGATGAAAGACGATCGTTTCGTCTTTCTGACCCCAAAGTGGCCCGCGAGCTGGTGCTTGGAGCTAAACAGAGTTTTCATAAAAGAAAAAATATATTTCTTTCTTAAATGAAATACAAATAATCCCCTTCTTCGCTTAGGAAGAGGGGGATCGCAAGTGCGTATTCCTCCTCTTATCTTTCAGATCCACATAAAGAAATCTGCAGGAATTAGCACCTTTGCAAGTTAATCACTTGCCGGTTGCCGGGCATCGTAGGGCCTAGTCCCTCCGCCGCTCTTGATAAGAGTGTTTGATTTAGTTTTTACCATCTTGAGGATTAGTATATGTTTTGGTACAGGAAAAAGTCAAGAAAAAAATAAAAAATTTTGAAACTTCATGCTACTTTCAAACGTTAATAGGATATGGGAAAAAGGGGTTGGGATATGAATATAACAATGTGGATAATCATGTTACTACTATCAGGCTATTTAATTGGCAGTTTTCATGGTTCTTTCATTGCACAATGGTTATCCGGTGTAAAAGTAAAAGAACAAGGATTGAAAAATTCAGGGGCATCCAATGCAACAATCGTTTTAGGTTGGAAATACGGCTCTTTAGTTGCTCTTATTGATATTGGAAAAGGATTAATTGCTGTTCTATTATTGCAATATATTTTGCATTCTACTTCACTTACTTTTGAATCCAAGTTCTCTTTATTATTTTTGTTGGGTGCAGCCGTTATTATTGGACATAATTATCCGTTATGGATGAAGTTTGATGGAGGCAAGGGAACTGCGTCCTTAATCGGAATCATGTTTGCCATTGATTGGAGAATGGGTATGGTTGGTTTTGCTTTGTTAATCTTTGTTACTTTGATCACAGACTATTTACTAGTTGGCGTACTTTTTTTATATCTTACCCTTTGCGGATACACATTTTGGTTTACAGAAGGATATTGGTCCTCACTCATTGCAATTATTCTTTTCTTATTAGCAATTTGGAAACACACAGAAAATGTACTGCGCATAAAAAACGGGACAGAACCCCTTGTCTCAAGTGTATTAAAAAAGAAAAAAATGACGTCCTCTTGAAATTCATGAGGACGTCAATTCGTTTTTATTAAAAGATAACTTTTTCACTAGTCTATTTGGAAGCCTAGTGAAAATTGCCCGATTTTAATTATTTCGTTTCACGGTGTATCGTCATTTTCTTTAATCGTTTAGAATATTTTTTCATTTCAATGCGTTCTGGATTATTTCGTTTATTTTTAGTTGTTATATAGTTTTTATCGCCTGTTTCACTACAAGCTAATGTGATATTCACTCTCATATTTATATCCTCCGTCTCGTAAACAGTAATAGTTACGTTTTATAATATACCACAATTGCTCTTTTACCGTCAATCACCCACTAATCTTTATTCCTTGATGATTCAGATAATGATAGACTAATGATAGATTCACTAAAATTAAGGGAGTTGGACTATCAATGCAAGAAAAATTAATTGAACGCCTTATTCGTTATGCTAAAATCGATACACAATCTGACCCTGACAGCGCAACTTGCCCATCTACATCAGGGCAATGGGATTTACTCTATGAACTCGAAAAGGAATTATCCTCTATTGGAATGCAAGACATATCACTAGATGAGCATGGTTACTTATTTGCAACATTACCTTCAAACTCAGACTCCGAATTACCCATAATCGGTTTCTTAGCTCATGTCGATACGGCAACAGATTATACAGGGAAAAATGTCAATCCTCAACGCATCAGTTGTTATCAAGGTGGGGATGTTCGCTTAAATAATGAAACAGTTATGTCTCCTAACGATTTTCCTGAGCTAAACAATTATATTGGGCATACATTAATTACAACAGATGGTACAACACTACTTGGCGCAGACAATAAAGCGGGTATTGCTGAAATTATGACAGCAATGGAATTTCTAATTAAAAACACAGACATTAAACATGGGGAAATTCGCATTGCTTTCACACCAGATGAAGAAATTGGGCGAGGCCCTCATAAATTTGATGTCGAGAAATTCGGTGCCAAGTTTGCATATACTATGGACGGGGGACCTCTTGGTGAACTTCAATTTGAAAGTTTTAATGCAGCTTCCGCTAAAGTAATTACTCATGGTAAAAGTGTCCACCCTGGCTCTGCAAAAAATAAATTGGTCAACGCTATAACCATTGCAACGAAGTTCCAATCCTATATGCCTGCTGATGAAGTTCCCGAAAAGACAGAAGGATATGAAGGATTTATTCACTTAATGAATTTTAATGGAAATGTTGAAGAAGCAAAATTATCATATATTATCCGTGATTTTGACCGGAATACTTTCGAAGAAAAGAAAGTATTATTTGAAGTAGCTACAGCTAAAATAAAAGATGAATATGGGATCAATGCAATTTCAGTTGAGTTAAATGACCAATATTATAACATGGGTGAAAAAATTGAGCCTGTCAAAGAAATTGTAGATATAGCACATCAAGCTATGACAAACCTTTCGATTACACCTCTAGTTCTTCCTATTCGTGGTGGTACAGATGGTTCTCAATTGTCTTATATGGGGATGCCTACCCCTAACATTTTTACAGGCGGTGAAAACTATCATGGTAAATATGAATATATTTCCGTTGATAATATGGAAAGAGCGACTAAAGTTATGATAGAAATCATTCAATCATTTGAAAAACAAGCATAAGAAGGTGAGTCTTTGAAAGCAATCGTGCTTGGAATTTTCGGATCATTATTTTTTGCTGTAACATTTATCTTAAACCATTCAATGGAACTTACTGGCGGTAGTTGGATGTGGAGTGCTTCGTTACGCTATTTCTTCATGGTTCCTTTCTTACTTGCTATTGTTTTGTTTCGTGGTGGGATGAAACCTTTAATTACTGAAATGAAAACCCACCCAGTCCCCTGGTTAGGCTGGAGCTTTGTGGCATTTGTTCTCTTTTATGCATCGATAACATTTGCTGCCGCTTACAGTCCTGGTTGGCTCATTTCTGGAACCTTTCAATTATCAATTATTGCGGGCGTTTTACTAGCTCCTTTTTTTGTCACAACACTCCAAACAGCTGATGGTGTGATTAGTAGAGTACGTCATAAAATTCCAAAAATTTCACTTGGGATTTCTATAGTTATATTACTTGGCATTGTATTGATCCAAATGCCTCATATTCAAGATGTTAAAGTTACGACATTATTACTTGGGACATTACCTGTAGTAGTGGCAGCAGTTGCATACCCACTAGGAAACCGGAAAATGATGGAAGTTTGCGGAGGACGACTCGATACGTTTAGTCGGGTTCTCGGGATGACACTTGCCACGATCCCGGTTTGGATTTTACTAGCTGTGTATGCTTTTTGTACCGTTGGACTGCCTTCGGCCAATCAAGTATTTCAAAGTTTAATCATCGGAATTAGTTCTGGGGTTATTGCAACTTTATTGTTCTTTACAGCTACAGATTTAATACGAGAACACCAAGGGAAATTAGCTGCAGTAGAGGCTACGCAATCTTTACAAATTGTGTTTGTAATAGTTGGTGAAATGCTATTACTTGGCCTCCCTTTACCTGATTCTATTGCACTATGGGGAATTTTCATTATAATAATTGGACTCATTTTACACAGTTTTTACACAAAGATACTAAGAGAAAAACAAGCAAGATCCGTCGTATAGACAGACCTTGCTTGTTTTTTTGGCTCTTTGTCAAATGACGTTGGTGAAGAATAGTAGCCTACCATAACTTAGTTATAGTCGGGCTATCCAAGAAGTCAGTAAAGCTGATTTTTTAGGATAGTCCTTTTTCATATAGTCTTCCATGTATCCCGTTGTTTTCCGTTCCAAATGGACGCTTGGAACGGAAATCTACCTAATCCAATATATTTATAAAAAATGACGTTAGTGAAGATCCTCCTCATCTCCCTTTAAAGGGATGGGGATTTTCTTTCACCAACGTCATTTATTGTACAACCGTTTTTTATTTTCCGGAAAAATAACTATTTCATTTTTTTAAGTAAATAAAGAAGATACGGTGTTCCAATTAGTGCAACAACAAGTCCACTTGGAATGTCTTTTGGAACGATTACAATACGACCTATAAAGTCTGCAGTCACTAGCAATAAACCACCTATTAAACCTGACACGACTAGTAATGGTAAATGTCTGAAACCAACTAGAAGCCGTGCAATATGCGGTGCAACTAGTCCTACAAAACCAATTGTTCCTACTAGCGCAACGCCAGCAGTACTGATTGCTACACCAATAATCATAGCTCCTACCCTTGCATTACGAACCGACAAACCAAGGCCTGATGCTACATCGTCTCCAAAAGTTAACGTATCTAAGCTGCGAGTTACATAAATAGCAGGACCTATAAATAATACCAACAATAATAAAGCAAGCTGTACATCGTCCCATCCTTTAGCATATGTACTACCAGATAACCACACAAGTGCAGCTGCAACTGCTAACTTTGCTTTCACAACAAATACTTGCGTTGCTGCAGAACCAAATGCTGAAATTGCAATTCCGATTAATGCAACCAACATTGGTTGGAAATTACTCTTCCAAGAAGTAAATAGGATGATTGCTAATGCTAAACTTGCGCCTATTATTGCACCAAGAGGCATATATTCTACTGGAATAGCCGGGAACATCACAAGTAATAACATTGCCCCTGCCCCACCCATTGAAGTAACTCCTAAAACGCTAGCATCTGCAAGTGGGTTTCTCAATACACCTTGCAATAGAACACCTGTGATAGCGAGCATGACACCGACAATGAATGCTGTGATAACTCGTGGAACTCTGAAATTCCAAATAGCTGGTTTCATCCAATCTAATGACCATTCTAATCCATTAAATGATAAGGCCAATACAAATACAATCGTTATAATAGAACTTAAAGTAATAACAACGAGTGGGAGTTTTACTGGCTTTAATGTGCCACCCATTTGCCTGTCACCACGTTGATGTGTTTTAGCTGTTCTCCAAGCTAAATAAAGCAACCATGGTCCTCCAATTAAGGCTGTCATAGCTCCCACTGGTACTTCTTGTCCTGGTTGAATGAAGCGTCCCAATACATCGGCTCCGATCAACATGACGCTCCCCCATAAGAATGAATGGAAAACTATCCAAAAGTGGCCTTTTACACCCAACATACGAACGATATGAGGTGCCATTAAACCAATAAAACCAATAGGTCCAACAACACTTACCGTCACAGCAGCAAGTAGAATAGCAACAGCCCAAGTTGCTAACTTAATTATGCGTACATTTTGACCGAGTGATGTTGCAATATCCTCTCCAAGGGAGTAAATATCTAGTGATTTTGATAGGGCGGGTGCAGCTATAAATGCAATAAAAATCATTGGAGCTGCAAACTGTACACCATCCCAGTTCAATTGAATGAGTGTACCTGACCCCCATAAAAATAATCCATTCGTTTTATTTTCAAATAACAATTGTAGCAATCCTGTCAGTGAGGCGAATAGTAAGGCAATAATCATCCCTGTTAAGGCTACGCGTACTGGTTCCATTTGTTTTCCTGCCAACATAATCACCATAACTGATGAAAGTGTGGCTCCACATAATGCAGTTACAAATGGTATTCCACCTAAAAATGATGGAAAGAAAATCGTTGATAATACAACGAAGAAAAAAGCTCCGGCATTTATGCCCAATGTACCTGGTGATGCTAGAGGGTTATTCGTCAAAGTTTGTAAAATAGCCCCGGAAACTGCGAGTGCCCCTCCTGCTAAAATCCCAATAACTAAACGGGGTAAACGAAATGACAACAATATATCTTGGACTCGCCCGGGTACCCATGCTTCAGTAAAAAGCTCACGAACCGTATAATCGGCTTGTCCTTGCGTTAAGTGAATAAGAGATAGCAGAACAAGCAGGAAAAAGCCCCCTGTCAAATAGACAAAGGACTTGCTCCCATTTTTCAGAAACATTATTTATTTACCAACACATCTGTTATTTGATTAACAAGTGTTTTTGCTGATAATGGTCCTCCATACAACCACGTAGCAGCACCTAAATCATACATACGATCTTCCTTAACAAACGCAAGGTTTTCCCAAACGGCATTCCCTTTAAGTTGGTTTTCATAAATATTGTCTGTATCAGGAACTGTGAACATATAGTTCGCATTTTCATATTTAGTTAAACCTTCTACATTGAATGTAGTAGAACCAAAAATTTCGTATTGTTCCGGTTGATGCACATTTGTTAAGCCAATTTTTTCTATGATGATGGAAGCCATTGAGTTTGGTGTAAATACACGAATTTCGGGAGCTGCAGTGCCTGTATAAGCTAATGTTAAAATTGTATCTTTTGTTTTTAATTGTGCAGCTTCAACTTCAGCCGCTTTTTCTACATATACTACTTCTAAGTCTGCCAATACTTTTTCTGCCTCGGCTTCTTTTCCTACAGCTTTAGCCATTTCATTAAATGTTGTTTCCATTTCTTGATAAAGATCAATACTTTCATCTTCTGGATATGGGTTAAAAATGACTGTTGGAGCAATTCCTTCTAAATCTGCTAACATAGCATCATGACGGAAGCTAACACCGATGATTAAATCTGGGTCGATTGCAGCGATTGCTTCTAAGTTCGGCTCTTGTCGACCACCGACATCTATAACTGTAGTATCTAATTGAGGTTCAATATTTACATATTCACCGTAACCTTGAATATCGGCCATTCCTGCTGGTTGAATTCCAAGTGCTAATAAATTCTCAGCATACGTCCACTCAAGTACAACGATTTTTTTTGCTGGCTCATCCAATGTTACTTCCCCGTTTGCTCCTTGAATCGTAATAGCTTCTTCTGTCGTACCTTTTTCTACTGGTGCTTCTTCTTTTTTCTCTTCTTCTGCACCACATGCAGCAAGTAGAAATGTGAAAAGTGTTAATATAAGCACAAAAATCGTTAGACGTTTCATTTATCTTTTCCTCCAATTTAGTTTGAATATGATAATCATTCTCAAGTAAATTTCTAATATTATTCTGTCTTCACAATTTTGTAAAGACTTTATCAATAATTAATGAAAATCATTCTCACTTAATGTCCATTCTGTGTTATGATGCTTTTAGTGAGAAGACCTATCATTTAGATGGAGGCTAGCGACATGCAGACTGCAGTTAAAATTGATTCCTTATCAATTGGATATTCGGAGAATTTATTATTTGAGAATTTAAATTTACATATACCTCGCGGAGAAATATCCGTTTTTGTTGGTAGCAATGGGTGCGGGAAATCAACACTTCTCCGTTCAATTGCTCGTTTACTAAAGCCAACAGTCGGCACGGTTTTACTAGAAGGAAAAGATGTACATCGTATGTCTTCTAAAGAGGTAGCGAAGAAAATGGGCATATTGCCACAATCTCCTGTGTCCCCTGAAGGTTTATCTGTTCTTGATTTAGTGAAGCAAGGTCGTTACCCTCACCAATCTTGGTTAAAACGATGGACAGAAGAAGATACATCTAAAGTTGAAGCAGCAATGGAAGCAACACATATCAGTGAGTTACGTGATCGTGCTGTCGATACATTGTCTGGTGGTCAACGACAAAGAGCTTGGATTGCAATGACACTTGCTCAAGATACTGACGTTATATTACTTGATGAACCAACAACTTTTTTAGATATGACCCATCAAATAGAGATACTGGACTTATTGTTTGAATTAAACGAGAACAAAAATCGAACAATTGTAATGGTGTTACATGATTTGAACTTGGCTTCTCGTTATGCACACAATATTATTGCCATCAAAAATGGTGAAGTTCATTCACAAGGAAAACCAGAAGACATTATTACATGTGATTTAGTTCGCTCTGTTTTTGGAATGGAGTGCCAAGTATCAAAAGATCCAATGTTTGGAACACCACATTGTATTCCTTTTGGTCGTGGACGCTGTGTTGTACCTGAATTACGCGCTTCTGCTGGAGCTTAATATATGAAAACATCACTCGAACGACTATCAGTTTATGTCGATGATGATCGTAAGCCCATTATGACTCTTGGCGATGTTCAAACTGAAGATGGCAGTAAAGTGTTACTACAAAAGATTAAAGACCTAACGGATGCACCTACGGATGCCGTGGCTGCATCTGTTTTTTTTCGCCGATTGGGTTTCTTATTAGCAGCTCAATTTCAAACCATAGCGATTCACAAAAAAGTGTTTGCTGGCTCACTAGAACAAGTGGGCATTATTGAAGAAGAAAATACCTTTAAATTTATGGTGCCTAGCGTTGGATTTATTGAAGTTCTAGATACACAACAAACATTGAGATTTGTATTAGATACTTATGGCCACCCTCTTGTTCAATTGTTTAGCAAACAAGCACATATTTCAAAATTAATATTGTGGGAAAACATATGGGGATATGTGATCTGGGTTTACAGTCTTCTCATCAAAGAAGACATTAAGTCCGCTTCACAGGATTTAGATTTTCTATTGCAAGACGATACTTGGAAACCTCAAATGCGTCGTTCCCCATTCAAACAATACCTACAAAACCAAACAGCACTTGATGCAATGAAAGACTATAAACGTGTCACTTGTTGTTTATTAAAAGAGATGCCCGATACAAATAAATGTCCTTACTGCCCACACGCAAAATAAGCGTGTGGGCTTTTAATTAGTGATCATTAAACTATGGAATTTTGATAATTGGAATTTTACTATCATAACTCGGTTGTCAATTTTCCCAACTGAGCAGTTGCTTACCTTAGCCTTATCGATAAATTTAGTATGGTTATGGAAAAAATGATTTACTTACTGTAAAACACCTAGCTTTATTTGCTAGATATTTTTTTAGTGAACTATATAAAATTCATGAATCGTTTAATTATAGGTCGTTCAAGTAATTAAGTACTCCCTCTTAAAAACAATACTCCGAAATAAATCGGTATTTTTTATCGAATCAACCTGTACTAATCTATTTGATGGAGTCAATCATCTTTCCGGAAAATTAATTGATTGATTAATCAATCTTAATTTAAAGTAATATAAATGAGTCAATTTCATAATAAAAAGTCTAGTAATAAAAATCTAAGAAAAACCGGGTAAGTGCGCCCGGTCCTTAAAGAAAGCACACAGTATCCACTTTGGTTTCTGGTATGATTTCCGTT